>NZ_JADEVX010000166.1:0-9373 GCF_015207925.1 Microcystis sp. LEGE 00066
CCCTACACCCCACACCCTACACCCCACACCCCGCTACGTTCACGGGGATTAAACTGGTAAAGCGTGACACAAAACTGCTAGAGTTACCAAAGACGAGTATATAAACTTTACAGATATTGTATGAGAGTTTTGGTTATTGGCGGAGACGGCTATTGTGGTTGGGCAACGGCACTCCATCTATCAAATAGAGGTTACGAAGTAGGCATACTTGATAGTTTAGTTCGTCGCTATTGGGACTTACAATTAGGCTGCGATACCTTAACACCGATCGCACCCATATCTCATCGGATTCAACGCTGGCAAGATCTGACGGGAAAATCGATCGATCTTTTTGTCGGGGATATTAATGACTACGACTTTCTGATTCAATCCCTGCGACAGTTTCAACCAGACACCATTGTTCACTTCGGAGAACAGAGATCTGCACCCTTCTCCATGATCGATCGCGAACACGCAGTTTTAACCCAAGTTAACAACGTGGTTGGCAATTTAAACATCCTCTACGCGATGAAAGAGGAATTTCCCGAAGCGCACCTAGTAAAACTGGGAACCATGGGTGAGTATGGCACACCGAATATAGATATTGAAGAAGGCTACATCACGATCGAACATAACGGTCGTAAGGATACTTTACCCTATCCCAAACAGCCCGGCAGTATGTACCATCTTAGCAAAGTCCACGATAGCCATAATATCCATTTTGCCTGTCGGATGTGGGGTTTAAAAGCCACAGATCTCAATCAAGGGGTGGTTTATGGAGTCCTCACCGAAGAGACGGGAATGGATGAGATGTTAATTAACCGTCTCGATTACGATGGGGTTTTTGGCACTGCTTTAAACCGTTTTTGTATTCAAGCGGCGATCGGTCATCCCCTAACAGTGTACGGTAAAGGTGGTCAAACGCGAGGATTTTTAGATATACGCGATACCGTGCGTTGTTTGGAATTAGCGATCGCCAATCCTGCTCAATCCGGGGAATTCCGCGTTTTTAACCAATTTACCGAACTGTTTAGCGTCGGTGACTTGGCACTGATGGTGAAAAAAGCTGGTTCTGCGTTAGGGTTAAATGTGGAGATTAACAATCTTGACAACCCGCGCATCGAGTTAGAGGAACATTATTTTAACGCTAAAAACACAAAATTACTCGATCTAGGCCTACAACCTCACTATCTCTCCGATTCTCTCCTTGATTCCCTCCTAAACTTCGCCACCAAGTATAAAAATCGGGTAGATATGAATCATATCCTACCAAAAGTCACTTGGAAACGATAATTTATTAGTAAATGATAAGTTGAGGATGGGTTACTTGCCCATCCTTTGCGTTTTTCTAATGTATCGCCATCAAACTCGATCTTAATCCGCACTGATGGGAATTATTGTCGTCCGCGATTGCGGGAATTAGCGCGACGTTCCTGCATTAACTGGGAAAATTCCTGTCTTTGAGCGGGAGTTAAGACTTGACGAATTTCTAAAAAACTTTCAAATTGCAGGTTACTCATTTCTTGGCGATTGCGAGAGATTTGCTGATGTTTAGCACGAATATCTCGATCGGAGGCATTATTCGATAATAAACTATTTAATTCTTGTTCGTTGCTTCTCAGGGTTTCTCGCAACTGTTTGGTTTTTTCCTGATATTTCTGACGAATAGCGGCAACTTTCGACTTTTGCTCATCGGTAAGGTTCAATTGTTCAATTAGTCTTTCTCTAGAATTATTAATCCGACGGGGACGATTTTCAGGACGCTGGGGAGAGCTAGTTTGAGCAATAAATAGACGATCTTGGGGATAGGATAGCACAGTGACAGTGGGGACTAGGTTAGCGGCCAGAGTTAAAGCCATGGTTGTGCCGAGAATCGAGACAGTAGAAAAGTACATAATTGACCTTGACAAAGAAATTAAGGATTATAGGTAGAATAGGTGAGTTGAGGCTCGTTTAAGCTCATCCAAGGGGAACTATAAACGCTAGAAGCAGCAATCGGTGGAGCGATGCTATGGTTCCAACTCTCCACTAAAAAAGCTTCTAACTGCTCGTCAGAAATTTGGCCCAGTTGTGGATGAGGATCGGACCAACGATAGGAAGCAAAAATCAGCACAGATAAGGCAGTAATACCAGTTATCCACCCCAATAAAGGCGGCAATTTTGGGAAATTTACTGGCTTTTCTTCCCTAATCATTTGCATTAACTGTTTTTCTTCATCTATCATCGGTTGAGGTGGCAGCGATGGACGATAGCGACGCAGAAAATTAACCACTTTGTCATCTTCTGGGGACATTAGAGAACTCCTTGTTTTTGCAAAAATTGGCCCATGGTTTTACGCGCATAATGAAGACGTGATTTCACCGTACCGAGGGGAATTTCTAGGATTTCGGCGATTTCCTTTTGGGGTAAGTCCTCTAGATCGTGAAGGACAAGGACAGCGCGATGTTCTAAACTGAGAATTTCTAACCCTTGTCGGACCACTTCCTCATAATGCAGTTGCATCAAATCAGGACTATCTTGGGGACGGGATTCGCTATCAAAGGAGTTTTCCTGATCAGTGCTTTTGGCGATCCTCATTTGTCTTTTGGCTAATTGTCGCCGACCATCGATCGCCACATTGCAAGTAATCCGATAAACCCAAGTGGAAAAGTATTCAGGTGAACGCAATTTCGGCAACCCGTGCCACACTTTTAAAAATACCTCTTGGACAAAATCCTCTAGGAATTCCTGTCCACAGAGTTGATAGAGAGTAGAGCGGATTTTTGGTTGATAAAGACGGTAAAGGTGACGAAAAGCACCCCGATCACCCCTTTGACATTTTAAAACTAACTCTCGATCGCTCACACTTTTTTGCTTCTCGGTTATCACCTCGATCATTCCCCTCACCCCTAGCTACTTGTCCCTTTAGACTAGGGGGTGTCAAGAATGGTTCATAACCAGTGATCAGTTATCAGTTATCAGTTATCAGCTTTTTTCTCCCCACACCCCACACCCCACACCCGATCATCGAGGGAGTAATTGTTGATAGAAATCCAATTGTTTTTGAGCGAGGGCTTTATTAGTATAATTGGTCATTACTCTCTGATAACCCCTCTGGCCTAATTCTTGAGCGAAGCTGGGATTATCTAAGAGAGTTTGTATAGATTTAGCCAGTGCCTCTCCATCTTTTTCGGGAAAAATTAAACCCGTATCAGCAATAACAAAGGGAATTTCTCCTGAATCGGAACCAATAACAGGAACCTGACAGGCCATAGCTTCAATTAAAACATGACCGAATTGTTCTTTCCAACCGACGGCCGTTAAAGTTTTGACCTGATAGGTGATTTCTGAAGGCAAAACTAAAGTGTTCATCAGGTTAATATAATTAACTACTTGATCGTGGGGAACACTTTCCACTATCATCAAGCGATCGCTTATTGCTGCGGCTGTAGCTTCCCTGACTATTTTATCTTTCAGAATTCCCCGACCTAACAATAATAATTTCCACTTACCTGTTAATTTAGTTACAGCTTTAATCAAGGTTAAAATGCCTTTTTCTTCCACAAAACGACCGATAAAACCAATCACAAATTCATCGCTTTCAATGCCTAAAGATCGGGATAAATCGGGTTGCTTGCCTTGGGAAAAAAGAACTTCATCCACGCCTAATTGCGGTAAAACGGTGTATTTACCCCTGTAACCCCGTTCTTTTAAAACATCTACTCCGTCCTGATTACCGGCAATTAAACCATCGGTATTTTTCAGGTTATAAGCTTCTAACCAAGAGATGGGAAATTTAGGAGTATAGGGAAGATTCCACCAGGTAAAAAATACATTTTTAGCCTGGAGATTTAAGAGACGATTCAGAGTAATAAATTGTGCATAACCGAGAGATTTAGAACCCTGTTCCACTTGAATAATATCTGGTCTAAATTTTTGCAATAAAGGAATTATATCAGTGCCAAAAGTTAATAAAGATTGGTTATTCTGGCTAAAATTAGAGATAGGAATGACTCGGAAATTATCGGCTATTTTCGGTTGACTTTCAATGATTTTATTTTGGACTCCTCCTGGTTGCCAACGTTGGGGAACGACAATAGTAACCTCAATATTGGGATTTAATCTTGTCAGGGAGCGCAGTTTCTCACAGTTGAGATCAACTATATATGTATGACTAGCGACTAAAATTCTCATAGATTATCTAATTTTGTATAAATTTGGCCATCATTCCAGAGGGACTTAACTTGAGTTTTCAGAGCATCGAGAAAACCTAAACCATAAAAAATTCCCCTAGAAAGAATTTTAATCGGGGAACCACCCTTATTACAGGGAGGATTGCCAAGAACGTGACAGTCAAATAATTTAGCATAGAGTCGCAATTGTTGCCCGGGAGTGAGATTTTTCAGAGCCATCAAAAAGTGATTATGATAAAAAGTCGTCTGATAACTCAAAGAACGAGTGCTAATATCATGACAGCCGCCGGTTTCTTCCCCTAAATGAACCAGATAAGCGGTGGGATCGTACCAGACATGATAGGGAGTCTGGCGTAATCTTAAGCAAAAATCCGATTCCTCGCGCACGGCACTGCCACGAAAGCGTTCATCGAACCAAATGCCGTATTTAGTGAATATATCCCTTCTAAAAGACATATTACAGCCCCGGGCCGAGATTACCTGCTGGGGTTTAGTGGTGTGGACAAGATCGATGTAATACCAAGCAATGCCCGGATCCATGGCTTGGGGGGGTAAAAAGTCGATTTCGTAGGGTTTGCCAGTATCTGTCACCATTTTTTGGGAGTCACCCAATTTCATGCGATCGAATACCCGACCGGCTACTACACCTATCTCAGGGTTCTTGACAAAATTCTCACCATGTGCTTTGAGATAATTATCCGGTAGCCGCACATCATCATCGATAAAAAGAACGATATCGCCCCGGGTGCGACGGACTCCATAATTTCTGGCACCGGGTAAACTCGCCCAATCCAGCCGATACCAGCTAATTTTGTGCTGATTAGCCAGATTTTCTAGATAGGATTGTATTTCGGGGCTGTGGGTAGCGGTTTGATCGATAACCAATACCTCAAAATTGGGGTAATCCTGTTTGAGTAGGTCATCGAGGGTATCTTTAAGAGGCTCTTCGCGTCGATAGGTGGGTATGATGACAGAAATCGAGGGAAAATTCATAGCAGTAATCAGTGATCAGTGATCACTGATAACTGATCACTGAAAGGGCTGATAGCTTATAGTAATTTTAAGCTAAAGAAATACCTTTGCGTTTAAAATTTAAGCCCTTTTTGGAGGATTTTGTTTCAGTTTCCCCCGCCAAAATTTTGGCTTCTTTTTCCTGTTTTTCGATCACGGGTAATTTAAAAATTACGCCCGCAAATATCCAGTAATAAACGCCCACAGGATCCGTATCGAGGGCATACCAATAGGGAAGATAGGCAACAAAGAGCAGCAAAACCCAATAACTACCGGCAAAACCCCGCAGAGTGGGATCTTTGAGGGAAAGATAGGTGCGGAAGGCCAGATAAACTAGATGGGTTATGAATATCATGTACAAGGCAAAACCAATGTATCCCAACTCGAATAAAATTTTACTGTGAAAGGTTTCCACGAAAGAAATATAACCGAAAAACCTAGCAGAAGATGTGGCCACACCGAGTCCACGACCTAAAATACCGCCCTGATTACGGATAGCAAAATCCAACTGTTCTTGAATAAAAGCGGTGGGGGGACTGTTTTGCCAACGGGCGACGGCACTATCGTAGCGTTGTTGGATAAAATCGGGGTTAAGGAAAGAAAAACCGACAGCTAGGAGTAAAGCGACGGAAAAAATGATCGGCAAAAATCTTTTTAAGTTAGCGATTTGTCCTGTAAGAATTGTCATCAGACCGACAATCATCGGTACAGCAAAGAAAGCTAATCTTTGCCCGGAGACCACTGCATTAATAAGAACTAGGGTTAAACCCACTAGGGCTGCTAGTCGCCATTTTTGAGAAATTTCACTAAAGGCACTGGCATAACAAATCACGGCACTAGAGACCAAAAACCAGGCCCAGTGCCAGGGAGAAACAAAAGTACCCGGTAGGCGGATCATATTCACTTCCGGACTATATATTAATGACCCACCAACCAAACACCTTGCCTCTAAGGTGGCTTTGTATAGTAAATCACCCACGTAGCCTCTAGTTCCTGCACAACGACCGGTTTTCAGCATCCAGTATTGCATTAGCCCTAGGACACAACAAATAATCACTAAAGTCACTAAAAGACGACTAAAAAATAATAGGGTGGGTTTGTCTTTGATCAAGTAATAAGTGCAGAAGATCAAGGGGACATAACCTAGCAAAACTTTAAACCCTAATACTCCTTGCAGAAAAGTCTCACTTTCCCGACAGGGAAGTCCGACCAAACGGCCATCCCTAAAGATACTCATCCCAGCCACGGAATCGCAAGTAGGCAGAAATTGTCTCTGTAAATTGACGGCTAATAGACAGACTACACAGAAAACAAAGATTAATAATAGGGTTGTACCCAATTGTTTCGGGACAATAATCGGTAATCGCTTTTTTCGACATTCTAAAACTAAGGCGATTAAAGCGGGTAGATAAAAGATATCTTTACTTAGCTGGAGGATTGGACTACCCCCCAACCAATAGACGATAGTGCCAGTGAAGGGGACATAGATAATAAATGTCCAAAGAGCCGTACGAGGATAGCTAAAGGAGAAAACTCCTAAAATTAAGGCTAAACTTACTACAGCTCCTATCTTGGGATCAAACAATAAGCTGAGGGGTAATCCGATCAAAATTGCTACACAAATAGCAAAAACAATCAACCCTGTTAACTTTTGTTTCCTTTGCCTTTCTTCTTTTTTGAGGGCAAGTCTCTCTTTGATGTTAGGTGGGCGACTATCGGCTTTTGTTTCCCCTTGTTTATTCTTTTTTTTCTTGCGATCGATACTTAGTCCAGTCATAATTATCCCTTGCTAGGCTAGGCTAAGGGCATTATAATCCCTGTTCCCCTCGATCGACTACAAAAGATAGCTTCGCACCGCTTCTACGAGCCTTTCTGTCCAAAAACTGGCTAATTCGAGGGTTTCTGCTTCCACCATTACCCGAATTAACGGTTCTGTCCCGGAAGCTCGCACCAAAATTCGGCCTTTTTCCGCCATGGCTGTCTCAGCTTGGCAGATTTCCCGTCGCAAAGGTTCACATTGCTGCCAATTACGTCGCACTTCTCTATCTTCCACCCGCACATTGCGTAAAATCTGCGGATAGGTGACAAAGCTATGATCGACTAAATTAGCCAAGGAAACCGCCGATTTCTGCACTAAAACCGCTAAATGTAGGGCGGTTTGCATTCCATCCCCAGAAACTCCGTAATGATGGCAGAGAATATGGCCGGATTGTTCACCCCCTAGCATGGCCCCAGTTTCCCACATTTGCGCCTGAACGTGCTGATCACCCACGGCAGTCCGCAAGAATTGACCCCCCAGTTTTTGCCAAGCGCGTTCAAAGCCTAAATTAGCCATCACCGTTGCTACTAATAACCCATCCGGTAGCTGTCCGGCTTCTAGGAGGGAACGACCCCAAAAATAGAGGATATAATCGCCATCTACTACTCTACCCTGACTATCCACGGCCAAGACTCGATCGGCATCGCCATCGAAAGCAAACCCTAAATCCGCTTGCTGATTAATCACCGCCGCCTGTAAGCTTTCCAAATGGGTAGAACCACAATTAACATTAATGCGATCGCCATCGGCTCGATCGTGTAGGCAGATAACTTCCGCCCCCAAGGTTTGGAATACTAAAGGTGCTAGGTTAACGGCTGCCCCCCAAGCTAGATCCAAAACTATTTTTAATCCCGATAGGTTAATATCCTTCCCGACGGAATCAATGACAGCTTGATAATATTTTTGGATTAATTCGGGACAAAAAGTCGCTTTTCCCCAATTTACTGGTTTATCTGCTAATTCTAAATTGCCCCTTAAACCCGCTTCTATCTGTGCGGCTAAACTGCCAGACAATTTTAAACCGCTGCCGTCAAAAAATTTAATGCCGTTATCTTCAGGAGGATTATGACTGGCAGAAATCATGATCCCCCCCATCGCTTCGCTTTCTCTGGTTAAATAGGCGACGCAGGGAGTGGGACATAATCCCAGTTGCCAGACTTCTATTCCCGCCCAAGTTAAACCCGCAGTGATAGCATTGGCTAACATATCACTCGAATTACGGGAATCTTGACCGATAATTACTGGTTTGGTGACACCAGCTTGATTTTTTAATACCTGTCCCGCCCAAAATCCGATTTGTAGCGCTAGGGGGGCAGTTAATAATTCTCCCACTTGGCCGCGAATTCCGTCCGTGCCGAACAGGGGTGATGACGGTAATTCGATCAAACCCCCTAAGGATAACAGGGGATGCGATCGAGCTTTTTGCCCATTTTGATACGATAGAGACGCTACCATGGCCGATTCCTTTCCTCACACAACACACTCAGAGGATAACACGATCACCGATTTTTTCAAATCAATGTTCCCAGTTGACCCTAATCCTCCTCCCGGAGTTCCTTACATAGGGTGTGGGGTGTGGTGCGATTCGTTGGCTAGAAACTAGACAGTAAGACGTTTAGAGGATTAGCCGCTTGGTAAATGTAGTACCTTGATAACTTTATAACCATACAGGTGCGGGTTAGTAATAACCTTAGTCCTGTCCTCTAGATGCCTAGAGTGACGGCATTTCCTGCTGCTTTAGACTTGGTACATCTGAGGTAGTGAGCGAGGAAAAAAAGTGGTATCTGATAGCCTAAATCAGAAACCCGTTGAGCCAGAACCTATGGATAGCCCTGGGGCGAAGATACGAATTAACCATCGTCAACACCCACGAGCCAAAAGGCTGACAGGCTCGAAACAAAAGTTAACAGAGTTGGGGCTGATAGCTCATACCACTATCAGTAAGGCATTCCCGTTACTCTCGGTGGACAGTATCATCCTAATGGTTCAACCAATGGTTATAGGGAACGAAGTAACCCTGATTGACTCTGCCCGTTTGGGGCAGTAGGAAACCATCCGCAAGTCAATAGAGGGAGAGGATGTCCTTAAAAGCCAAGGCTTTGAGTAATATCAAAGATATGCTGACAAAGGACGGGTAACTAGGAAGTCTAAGCAACAATCAACGGTCATATACGCCCTAAAACCAACAATCTTGTCTGGTGGGGATACAGCCAAGAGGGTTGAATAGACAAGGAAATAATAATTCCCATTATTATTCTACTAATGACAGTAGCCTAGTTACTCAGGAGCCGGATACGGCGAAAGTCGTAAGTCCGGTTTTGAAGCAGGGGGTGGGAAGGCGACTTCCTGCTCTACTGTAACGGGTGTGGGGTGTAGGGTGTGGGGTGTAGGG
>NZ_JADEVX010000343.1:0-1634 GCF_015207925.1 Microcystis sp. LEGE 00066
GGGATGACAGGCAGCGGACCGTAAAATAGCTAATTGGGATTGAGTGACACTATTTCCCTGCTTATCAATCCATGCTAAAGCATCATTTCCCCCGGCAGTTTTTAGATAAACCATGACTCCCTCTGGATGGGTTGCTGTCCCACTATGGCAACGGGTAGAATAAACCACCGGCGGCAGAGTCTCTATGGTATGTTTTAAATTAGGGTCAACTTCGATCGCATTTTTCCAAATTTGATACGCTTCCGAAGTTAAATCCACTTCTTGATCCTCCTCCTCATCGATAACCTCAGATTTTTCATGATACAGATCCAATAAAGTCTGGTTATCCATCTCCTCCTCAAAAAATACCTCATCGGTCCCCACCACCTCAGCATTCTCTCGCAGTCTTTGAGATAGTCTCGTCCGCAGCTTAATAATTCTCTCCACTCCCTCCGCAGGTAAAAAGGAATAACAGAGAATCTGACTTGCTTTT
Source organism: Microcystis sp. LEGE 00066 (assembly GCF_015207925.1). NCBI lineage: Bacteria > Bacillati > Cyanobacteriota > Cyanophyceae > Chroococcales > Microcystaceae > Microcystis > Microcystis sp. LEGE 00066. Next base: position 473 of record NZ_JADEVX010000343.1, read on the forward strand.
TGACCGATTCTATCCACCCTTCCGGCCCGTTGAATGAGGCGAATAATTGCCCAGGGTAGGTCATAATTAACGATAATGGCACAATCCTGTAAATTTAACCCTTCGCTCAAGATATCCGTCGCGACTAGGACTCGTATTTCTTCCCCCACTTGCTGAGAATTACTGCGGGGACTAAAACGATGAACCATTTCCGCAGGATTAGCAGAGTTTCCCGTCACTCCCGCAATCTTATCCACTCCCCGATTTTGCAACTGAGTGACCAAATAACTGACTGTATCGGCAAATTGGCTAAAAATTAACACCTTTTCTCTGGGATGATTCTCCTCTAACAGCTGCCATAACTTCTCTAGCTTTTCGTCGGTCTCCGGCTGCCAGGTCCCACAGGTTTGCAATAATGCTATTAAAGCCAAGGCATCGGATTTTAGGTCTTTTTTCAATGCGGGTTTAAACACCTCGGGGTTAATCCACTGAAAGCGCTTGCGATAATCACCGCTATACTTTTGATACACTTGTTCGGCTCTTTTTTGATACTCTTTTTCTAACCCGGTTATCCCCCCAGTGTCCTCGGTTTCTATACTTTCATCCTCTCCCTGAGTGACTAAATCCTCATCCAGATAACGAGTGTCTAACAAAGCTAGATCCTGACTCCCGATGGGAAGGGGTAAATTCTTGGCCATAGCATGAAGGAAAATATAGTTACGGAGAATATGACGGTCAAGGGATTGCAGGAAAGCATACCCTCCACTCTCCAAACGTTTAAATAAATTCGTCCGACAAAAACCCATTAATCTTTTACCCGCACGGGATAGACTTTTTAAGATAGTTTCCTCCTCTCCTGTCCCTTTACATCCTTTAATTAGATAATTTCCCAATCCGTAACGGGGTAACTTCAATCCGTTGAGAGTTATCACCACTGCTTCCGAATATAAACGCGCATAAACCGAGTCTTGCAGGTCAAACTTGATTGTCTTTAGTCAGCAATTCTCATTTTGAAAAAAATTCAGATAAAATTCTCTTATTTAAATAGAGAACTTGTGTAGAAGCATTATTTTTTGACAGATAATTATCATCCAACGCTGGAGATAGACAGGTTTTAAGAACTTTGTCCATGAAAAATCGATTTCAACTCATAAATCTGGATGAAATTCTAACAAAATTTTTA
>NZ_JADEVX010000167.1:0-9331 GCF_015207925.1 Microcystis sp. LEGE 00066
GCCATTTTTGGTGCTTTACTGTTTCTCAAATGCCTTTTTTCGCTCCTTATGTTTATTTTTATGCTCACTTTGATTTTTTCTCTCCGTAATTTCTCTCTGTGACAGCTTAGGGTGCGGAATGTGGGTTACAATGATAAGGCTTTGCTGAAAGCTGACGGCTAGAACCCACACTAGATATAATTCTTTACGCAACAACTCTTGACTTTTGAATCCACTTATGACCGTGACTCCCCAAGCTCCTCCGAAAACTCGCCGCGTGGTTTTTCCCTTCACCGCTATTGTCGGCCAGGAAGAAATGAAATTATCCCTAATGCTCAACGTCATCGACCCCAAAATTGGCGGGGTGATGATTATGGGGGATCGAGGTACGGGAAAATCGACCACAATTAGGGCTTTAGTCGACCTTTTACCAGAAATTGACGTAGTTGCTAACGATCCCTTTAATTCTGACCCCAATGATCCCGATTTAATGAGCGATGAGGTGCGGCAAAAGGTGGACGAGGCCATCCCCTTGACCGTTGCCAAGAAAAAAGTCACTATGGTAGATTTGCCCCTCGGTGCGACGGAGGATCGGGTCTGTGGCACGATTGACATCGAAAAGGCCCTATCAGAAGGGGTAAAAGCTTTTGAACCGGGTTTGCTGGCCAAAGCTAACCGCGGCATTCTCTATGTGGATGAAGTCAATTTACTTGACGACCACCTCGTCGATGTGCTATTGGATTCGGCCGCTAGTGGTTGGAATACGGTGGAACGGGAAGGAATTTCCATCCGTCACCCGGCCCGGTTTGTTTTGGTGGGATCAGGCAACCCAGAAGAGGGAGAATTGCGCCCACAACTGCTCGATCGCTTCGGAATGCACGCCGAGATTCACACAGTCAAAGAACCACCTCTACGGGTCAAAATCGTGGAACAGCGTGCGGAATTTGATGGTAATCCGATCTCGTTTTTAGAGAAATACAACTTAGAACAGGAAGAACTGCAAAGAAAGCTCGTGAAGGCTCAGAATCTTTTGCCTTCCGTGGAGCTTGATTATGAGCTGCGGGTGAAAATTTCCGAGGTTTGTTCCGAGTTGGACGTGGATGGATTGCGCGGCGATATCGTTACCAATCGCGCCGCTAAAGCTCTGGCCGCTTTGGAAGGACGGACAACTGTGACGGTAGATGATATCCGTCGGGTAATTGTTCTCTGTTTACGTCACCGTTTGCGGAAAGATCCCTTAGAATCGATCGATTCTGGTTATAAAGTCTTGAAAGCTTTTAATCGCGTCTTTGGATTAGAGGAAAATTCCTAAATCTAATTCACCCTCTCTGCGAAGAGAGGGTTTTTTAATAGTCAAAAGTGATGAAAGCATTATTTTGACCTCTGACTGGGAGAATTTTAATCGCTTTTTTCCTTTTACTTAGATATTACAGCGTTTGTGTTAAAGATCAAGTATGATCTGACAGGGCATCGTCTCGGAGTATCCCGACTCCCCAAAAGGAAAACTTCGTATCTGACCATTAAGATAACTGCTAAGTACCTAAGCAAAATTAATTACACATATCTAACCACCTCTTGCCTTTTGCCTTTTGCCTATCTTCCCTAGGAAATTTATTTTACACGACTACTTATATGTCTCGTCCTGTTGTTTATTTTGCCGTTACTAATCATGGTTTTGGCCATGCTGTCCGCAGTGCTTCGGTGGTAGCTAATATTATTGAACTTAATCCCGAAATTTTGCCGATATTAGTCACCACTGCTCCGCGCTGGTTATTAGATTCCTATATATCTGGAGAATATATTCAAAGACATCGGGGTTTTGATGTGGGGGTAATCCAATCGGATAGTTTAACGATGGATAAATTAGCTACCAAAGAAAAATTAGAACAAATAATTGCTCAATCAAGGGCAATTATTGCCAGTGAAGTTAATTTTATTAAAACTAATCGTGTGGGTTTAGTTGTGGCCGATTTACCGCCTTTAGCGGCACTAATTGCCAAAAGTGCGGGGCTTCCTTGTTGGATGATTGGTAACTTCGGTTGGGATTTTATCTATCGTGATTGGGGTGAAGAATTTGCCAGTATTAGTGATTGGATTAGTGGTTGTTATAATCAATGCGATCGCTTGTTTAAACTGCCTTTAGCGGAAGAAATGACAGCATTTCCTCACGTTACAGAAGCAAATTTAACCGGGGGGACACCCCGCTATAGTGAAGAACAATTGCGACAGGAATTTAAGCTAAATGCCCCCAAAGAAAAAACTATTTTATTGAGTTTTGGTGGGTTAGGATTAGAAGCAATTCCATATAATAATCTCGCCAGTTTTCCCGATTGGCAATTTATCACTTTTGAAAAAAACGCGCCCGAATTGCCCAATTTAGTCCGCTTACAGGATAAACCAGATCGGAGCTATCGTCCTGTGGATTTTATGCCCCTGTGCGATCGAATTATTTCCAAACCGGGATATAGTACCTTTGCCGAGGCTTTAAAATTAGAGGTGCCGATTGTTTCCCTAATGCGAGAAGGTTTCGCCGAATCAGCGATTTTATTGGCTGGAATCCAAGATTATAGTTATCATCAAATCATTAGCAGTGAAGAATTTTTTCAAGGTAATTGGGACTTTTTACGCCAAGCCCCCCAACCGCCCAGATTAAAGGTTAAACTGCCTAAAGATGGTGCAGAATCGATAGCGAGAGCTATCGTAGAATACTTTGAGAGGTAATAGTAATGATTAACTTAGCCAATTTAACCTCTGATTATTAAGTAGGTAGGCATTAAAAATTATCAGACACCCCCCTTATCAAGGGGGATTAAGGGTAGGGGCAGGGTAGCTCAGAGGCAAAATCCATCTTCAATTTAATTGTAACTACTTAGGGTCTGCTGAAAAAGTTTTTCCTGGGGGTAGCAGTCAGGAGTCTCCGAGTCAGTAGCCGGTCGTTTCAGGCTTTGTTGCCCTTGTTTTTTTGTACCAATCGATGTACTACAAGAAGGATAATGCAAGGTTTTTGAAAGTCCCTATCCTATTTTCGCAGCATGAACATCGGACTTTAACAGGTCAAAAGCTTTATTTTAAAAGGGTTTTACCATTATTCAGCAGACCCTACTTACTTAAGTTAATTTCCTCCAAATTTTTGCGGCTCTCTTGTCTTTTTTGTGATAGGTTTTAGCGCTCGAATCTGTCTTCCTCTCTCTGTCCTTTGTACCTTTGTGGTTTATCCCCAAGAGAGCCTTTTTCCAGTCTATCCCTTCGGTGAGAAAAATAAGAGCGGAAACCACAGTTGATGAAGAATATCTTCATTAATCCGACGCACTGCTAACCATTCCAACATATTAGAACGATGGGAGGTAGCCACTGCGATCGCACTTATATCATTTTCTTCTGCTGCCGTCAAAACTTCTAATACAGGTGTTCCTAATCGCACTTCGCTCTGTACTTGCAAACCGAGTTTTTCTAGTCGCGCTTGCACCGATTCTAGTTCCCGACGGGCATCATTTAAACGGTATTCGGTGACACTGGGATCGCGACTGATATTTTCCACTACCCGGAGGAGAAGACATTGCTCAAAAGAGCCAGGGGCGCGGGTTTGAGCGTATTTTTCTATCTGTTCAATTAGATAAATTGCGTCGGGACTGCCATCGTAGGGAATTAATAAATGTTTCCAGAGATGCTGACAGCGCAGGGCCAATTCATCGCGAGTATAAACTGATAATAATTGCGGTCGGAAAATCAGCAGCGGAATATCGGTAATACCTGCGATCGCTAAACTGGTACTACCGAATAATTTTTCTTGGACAGCACCGCGCATGGGATTTCCCATCAAAATCACGTCAATAGAGTGATGCGCGAGGATTTCCCGCACGGCATCCACGGGACGACGGTTAGAGATTTCGACAATAACTGTCATACCGTCGGGAATATTTGCTAAAGCTGGAGATAATTTTTCTTTGGCCGCGTCAATTTTTGCTTGATCTACGGCAGCTAGGGTGGGTTGTTCCCAAACCGGAATACTGTGGAGGAAGATAACTTGTTTTAAGCCGCTCAGGGCTAAGTGTGGCACACAATGGACAAGACGATGGAGACCATCGAAAAGATCTGTACAGATCAAAGCGCGCTCGAACATAAATTAACCCCTAGCAATTCGGTTATTCTTCCCTAAGAATAGCTAAAAAGGTGAAGAAATGCGCCCCGCATCCCTAGCTCGTTTCCGCAGAAACCCAGCTGGAGAAAGAGGTCGCCCGCAGGGGTGAAATGAGTTACTGGGGGGCCCAGGGATTAGAATCTAGACCCCACTGGTGTTTGAGAAAAGCTTTGTACATATTTTCTCTGACCATCATTTGTTCGTAGAGCTTGATCAGGAAGTCCTGCGCTTGCTCCTGACTCATTTTTTCTACCTGAGTCTGAAAAGAACGAATGTTGAACTGTTGTTCTAAGGAAAGTTCGATCGGTTGAGACATGGTGTTCCTCCTCAATGAAGACAGTGGTTGATCACAAGCGAGATGGGTGATTGGTATCACCTCTTTTCTTTAACTAATGTAACAAATACTTGACAAAGTGTCAATGTATCTGTAGAGAGGGTTTTGCTTTTTCCCTCCCGTTAGCTAGGATACCCCGCCGCCAGAAGGAAAGAAGCATATAATGATACATTTAGCAAGAGTTTTCATAAAATTTTGCTTACTGTGAACAAATACTTAAGTATTTATACTTAGGCAGCCCAGAGCGAGAGAAAATATTTGACAAATTGTGTAAACATTCTGTAATAATCGAAAAGAGCGACATAAATCGGGTAAGTTGAATGGTTAGGCCTGTTAAAAGCTAAAAACGTAACCCCTAGATCCCGTCCCTCTCGTTGAAATCGTTAAGGATAGTCAAAATTGACGGACACAGCCGCTATCGTGCAGAAACTACAAGCTTATCGCTGGGAAACATCCTCCTTAGCTCTGTTTGCCTTAAAAAAATCAGCATACAGGCACGGAATGTCGCACAAGTTTTTACCTAAAATGTCGGATGAATGCCCCGCTACATTTTTCGACAAGATACTCAGCTTGGCGGGGGATGAAATCCGACCAGAATATCAACCGCAGAGCATCGGTTTAATTCCACCATCTGTGGGTAAACTGTGTTATAATTAACTTAGCCAAGGGTCGAGGATTGTTAGATGCTAGTCGTAGAAGCAAAGCTAAAAAACGGAACACCAGAGCAATATCACCGGCTTGATGAAGCTATCAAAACTTCTCAGTTTGTGCGTAATTCGTGTGTTCGTTATTGGCTGGACAATCAAGGGACAACCCGCAATGATCTCCAAAAACTTTGCGCGGTACTAGCTAACAATAAAGAGACACCATGGGTTAATAAATTAAACTCTCAAGCTCGTCAATCGGCTGCTGATAGAGCCTGGCAATCAATTAATAGATTTTATCAGAATTGTCATGCTAAGATACTGGGAAAAAAGGGTTTTCCTCGGTTCAAAAAACATAACCGTTCGGTTGAATATAAACTAACAGGATACAAACTATCAGATGATCGACGTAAAATCAAGTTCACTGATGGCTTTAAAGCAGGAGAATTTGATTTATGGTGTAGTCAAAAGACCTTAGTTTATTATTCAGAGCAACAGATTAGACGGGTAAGAGTTATTAGACGTGCTGACGGTTATTATTGCCAGTTTCTGATTGACGTAGAACGGCAAGAATACCATAAACCGACGGGACAAATAACAGGAATTGACTTAGGGTTAAAAGAGTTTTATACTGACGCTCAAGGCAATGCTGTAGAGAATCCACGTTATTTAAGAAAGTCAGAAAAACGACTGAAAAAAGCACAACGACGATTATCGAAAAAGTTTCGTCAAGGAAACAAACAGTCTAAAAACTATCACAAGCAACGGATAAAAGTAGCTAAACTTCACTTGAAAGTATCAAGACAACGTAAAGACAAAGCAATTAAAGACGCTTTGGCGTTAGTCCAGTCTAATGATCTGGTAGTCTATGAAGCTTTAAAGGTAAGAAACTTAGTCAAAAACCGTAAGCTGGCCAAGTCGATTTCTGATGCTTCTTGGTATCAATTCACTCAATGGTTGAATTATTTTGCCAAGATTTATCGGATTGTCTGTGTTGCTGTGCCGCCGCATTTCACTTCTCAAGATTGTTCAGTTTGTGGGACGAGAGTGCAAAAAACATTAAGCACTAGAACTCATCAATGTCCTAACTGTAAAACAGTCTTAGATAGGGATCATAATGCAGCAATAAATATTCTTAAAAAAGGGTTACAATATTTGGGAAATTATCTCAACGGTACTGTTGGGCAAACAGAAACCGACCCAAACGCCTTGGGAGAGTCCGGCCTCTGGATTCTTAATGGAGACATTGAGAATCTAAGCTGTCTCGTTGAACAAGGAATTTCTAACAGCAATGTGGAAAGAATCCCCCGTCACAGCGTAGCTTGACGGGGGGAGTATGTCAAATCACCCTATACTTGGAGGAATCCATCATGTCCGTTCGTCTATACGTTGGTAATTTACCCAAAGAATCCGTCGAGCGCGAAAAATTACAGGCGCTTTTTGCCGATGAAGGGGATACGATCACCACTAAAGTCATCAAAGACCGCAAAACCGGCAAATGTCGCGGTTTTGCCTTTGTTACCGTCCCTAGCGATGAACTAGCTGACCAGTTTATCGAAAAATACAACGGTCAATCCTTCATGGAAAACCCGATCAAAATCGAGAAAGCTCTCCCCCGCAGCAAGGGAGGTAAAGAAGAAGGAGAAGAAGCAGAAGGCCCAGAGTCCAGCGTAGAAACCCCGGAAAAAGTCGAAAGACCGACTCCGAAACCGACGACGGCAGCACCGCGCAAATCCAGTGGTGGTGGTGGCGGCGGCGGCAAAAAACGCAAGGCTGAACGGGGCGGCAATAATGCCCCGAAAGTTACCGGCGATGGTGACGCTTTACAGCCAGATCCCCGTTGGGCCAATGAATTGGCTAAACTCAAGGAAATGTTAGCAGCTCAGGCCACTAATCCCTAATTCCATTGACAAGAGGGCAAGGGATAGCCGATAACTAAGAGGTTCAAAACATCGCTTTTAGGAATGTGCATCATGACAGCAATCGATCCAGTCATTATCATGAAACAGGAGGTCGGTAAGGCCGCCGCTAATCTAGTTCAATCTAATTCGGTCGTGGGATTGGGAACTGGTTCAACGACGGCCTACGCGATCGAATATCTCGGTGCTAGACTGCAAAGCGGGGAAATCAGCAATATTGTCGGGGTTCCCACTTCTTTTCAAGCGCAGGTTTTGGCGAGGAAGTACGGAATTCCCCTCACTACCCTCGATGTCATCGTGAAGATGGATATCGCTATCGATGGGGCCGATGAGGTGGATCCCCAGAAAAACCTGATTAAAGGTGGCGGTGCTGCCCATACTCAGGAGAAAATTGTCGATAGTCTCGCCGATATTTTCGTCGTGGTGGTGGATGGCAATAAGCTGGTGGATAAGTTGGGATCGACTTTTCTTTTGCCGGTGGAAGTGTTACCCATGGCCATGACTCCGGTGATGCTGAAATTAGAGGCCCTCGGTGGTAAACCTTCCCTGCGCATGGGAGTGAAAAAAGCCGGCCCCGTGGTGACAGATCAAGGCAATTTAGTTATCGATGTTAAATTTGATAGTATCGATGATCCGGCTGATTTGGAAAGAACTATTAATAATATGCCGGGGGTTTTAGAAAATGGTTTATTTGTCGGGGTTGCTGATCTGATTCTCGTCGGTGAAATTATCGACGGTAAGCCGGTAGTCCGCGAGATTAAGTAGGCTTAATTATCCTGAAGCTAATAGTGAAACAGGCCGCAGGCCTGTTTTATTAAGTAGTTAGGTGTTAAAAACTGTCAGATACCCCCCTTAATAAGGGTAGGGCTATTTCATTCTCAAGAAAAAAAGGAGAAATACGGCGAGAAACGAAATTTTAGCGACCTAAAGACAATAATTGGGAGATGCTGATTAAGCTTTTCACCATCGACAATATACCTTTTGCGAACAGGAAACGCTATAGTCAAGCTAGTTTTTGGAAAATTACGATCAAATATAGTCTGGAAAAATTAACTTTTGATTCAGCTTTTCGAGAATTTATTGAGTCACAAATTCAGAGCAATGATTAGCAAATTCTACCCCTCAATTTACTACATTTTGAACGAGTAGCGCAATTGCCTGTTCAGCATTTTAGTAGATATGTAGGGGGTAAGTTCGGTTACATTACAATATAGACGGTCACTGACCCCGACGCTCTAAAAACTCTTTGTCGAAGATGATTATTTAATCTTTCAATAGGATTAGTTTGACCAGTTTCTTTACTGTCTCTTACGGTTTCCGTAGCGCCGCTAGAACCACTGAGAACAGAGGAGATCACTTTTCTGCAATTCCTGTAAACGGTTGAATAAAACCATCCACACCGACAAAGGAGGTGAGGGGCGACCAGTTTAAAATATCCTCTAAAATTGATTGATAGCCTTGCACATTGGGATGAAGTCCATCTTCCATTAATCTTTCTTGGCACCACAGATCACCCCGGTCCATCCAGAGATCAAATAAATCGAGATAGGGAATATTTTGCTCTAGACAAGCTTGTTTAGTGGTTTCCTTAAAACTATACTGATCGCCATGGTTGAAGTAAAAGCAATCTAAAAAGGGCATTTTCCGCTCATCCACGGGAATCATACCTATAAACAAAACCGGGCAAAGAGAACGGGCCCGGGTGAGTAAATGTTCGATTTGAGTTTGAAAAAGATCGTGATCGGTATAAGTACGACCATCGGGCCGGCCTAAACGGGCTGTATCATTAACACCGACGGAGAGAAGAATCAGATCGGGGAGACGATTGCGAATTTCCCCCCTGAGACGAAATTCCTGTTCTAAACGTTCGGACACTTGTACCACTCGATCGCCGCGAATCCCCAAATTATACAGGGCATGACCGGCACTTTCCATCCACAAACGACGTAGGCGCTCGGCCCAACCGCCACCCACGGGGTCGCCATAGCCATACACAAGGCTATCACCTAAAGCGACGATTTTGAGGGGATGGGTCATGATTAGGGCTTTGTCTTTAGTAGGTAAACGAGAAAGAGTTTGCATGATCGCTCGATCGAATCGGTTGTCCTTTACACTTATAAACGAATTTGGTTAAACTGTCCGTGTATTATACTACATTAAAAATTTTTTCCTGCCAGTTAACTTATCTGACAGCAATTCTCATTTTGAAATAAATAGAGCATTAACCCCGATTTTGGCATGGGCATATAGTACAAAGTAACTATTTTTGAGGAGAGGCGATCACCCAAAAAAACAGTTGGCTGGACAAATTAAGTAT
>NZ_JADEVX010000344.1:0-1633 GCF_015207925.1 Microcystis sp. LEGE 00066
CTGAACTTCCCCCATACATATATACCACAATAGCTGAAAACCCTTATCCATCAATGGATGCACCCCCTTAACTTATCTTAATGTACCCATGTAATTTGTAACATTTCTTAATGGACAAGAATTCTCTCCCTTTGCTAAAATGATAGCCATGTATATAGAAAAAGTTCCTAACCGTAATTCCCCCCCCGCCGTTCTTCTTCGGGAGTCCTACCGAGAAGGAGATCAAGTCAAAAAAAGAACCCTGGCCAATCTCTCAAAATTACCCGATGATATTATCGACAATCTAAAACTGGCTCTTAAAGGAGCAACACTGTCCATGAATGAAGGCATTCCCAATCATTTTGAAGTGATTAGAAGTCTTCCTCATGGTCATGTGATGGCTATTTTAGAGACGATTAAAAAATTAGGTTTAGATAAAATAATCAGTGAAAAATCCTCACGAATCAGAAACTTAGTGGTGGCGATGATTGTGGCAAGAATCATCAATCCTAAATCGAAACTAGCCACAGCGAGAGGGTTTAATAGCGAGACTGGCAGTCAGAGTTTAGGACAATTGTTAGACTTAGAGAAAGCCGATGAAGACGAATTATATAACGCCTTAGATTGGTTATTAGAAAAACAAGAGAAAATTGAGAAGCACCTAGCACTTAAACACTTAGAATCAGGAACACTAGTCTTGTATGATGTCACTTCTACCTACCTAGAAGGAAATGGTTGTGAACTGGGCAAATATGGTTATAACCGAGATAAAAAGAAAGGGAAAACTCAAATAGTTTTTGGTTTGTTATGTTCAGCTAAAGGTTGTCCGATAGCGGTAGAAGTCTTTGAAGGAAACACCTCAGATGGTGCTACTTTAAGCGGACAAATTGAGAAAGTCAGAAAGGGTTGGGGGATTGAGAATGTTGTCTGGGTAAGCGATAGAGGAATTTTAACCAACTCGAAAATCAACGAATTAGTAAAACCCATAGAAGGATTAGACTATATTACTGGTTTAACTAAGCCTCAAATTCGGAAACTGGCTGAGGTAGAAGTGATTCAATTAGGATTATTTGATCAGGTAAACTTGGTGGAATTTGAGAGTGAAGATTATCCCGATGAAAGATTAATTGCTTGTCGTAATCCCTTCATTGCCCAGAAAAATCAACAACAAAGAGAGGCATTATTAGAAGCGGTAGAGAAGGAACTAGATTTGATTGTTCAGGCGACTCAAAGGGAGAAAAGAGCTTTAAAGGGTCAAGATAAGATAGCTTTGAGAGTGGGCAAGGTTCTTAATCAGTTTAAGGTCAATAAATACTATAACTTAGAGATAACAGAGGAAGGATTTTCTTATCAGCGTCAGCTGGAATTAATCGCTCAAGAAACGGCTTTGGATGGTGTGTATGTGTTAAGAACTTCTCTGGAGTCAACTTTGATGGATGCAGCGACGACGGTTAAAGCTTATAAAAGTTTGTCTCAAGTGGAGGAGGCATTTCGCTGTTATAAGTCAATTGATTTAAAGGTACGTCCTATCTATCATTATAAGGGTGATAGAGTCAAAGCTTATATCTTTTTATGTATGTTGGCTTATTATGTGGAATGGCATTTAAAACAGTGCTTGGCTCCTTTGTTATTTGAGGATGAAGAAATTGATGAT
>NZ_JADEVX010000345.1:0-1630 GCF_015207925.1 Microcystis sp. LEGE 00066
CTATTCAATTGTAGCTTGGAGATTACTTTGGTTAACCTATCAAGCACGCTTACACGGAGAGGAGAGTTGTGAAAGTTTTTTGGAAGAACATGAATGGCAATCTTTGTGTGCCACTATTCATAAAAAGAGTCCGCCACCTGAAAAGCCGCCCTCCTTTCGAGAAGCGGTCAGATAGAACCTCCTTGAGCCATCTTGCACACTTTTCTCTTTTTGTCAAATTTTATGTTAAGAAAGATGTGACTAATGGATAGCTTATCAAGGGGGGTGTCTGACAACTTTTAACACCTACCTACTTAATTCATAATTCATAATTCATAATTCCCACTGATAACTTAGGAACTATGCAAACAATCTTTCAGCGCGTAGGCTACCTGTTGTTGTTCCTCGCAGCTTAAATCGGGGAACATAGGCAAAGATAACACTTTTTCACTGGCCAATTCAGCCATGGGTAAATCACCTTTTTTATAGCCTAAATACTGATAAACCGGCTGTAAATGTAGGGGAATCGGATAATAAACCATGGATAGGACATCTTTTTCCTGCAAAGCTGCCCGAATTTGGTCACGATTTTCCGTTAGGATTGTGTACTGATTCCAAACGTGCTTACCTCCGGCTAAAGCGGTAGGTAAAGTGATATTAGGCAAAGGTTGCAGTAATTCTCGATAACGTTGGGCAATCTCGATCCGTTGATTATTCCAAAAATCGAGGTATTTCAGCTTAATTTGCAAAATAACCGCTTGAACGGCATCCAAGCGGCTATTCACCCCAATTACCTCATGAAAATAACGCACCTTGCTCCCATGTTCTTTAACCATGCGAATTTGTGCCGCTAACTGGGGGTTATTGGTGGTAATTGCGCCACCATCGCCACAACCGCCTAAATTTTTGGTGGGAAAGAAGCTAAAACAGCCAATATCGCCGATACTCCCCACTTTCTGCCCATACCATTCTGCTCCCGTTGCCTGAGCGCAATCCTCGATTACAAATAAATTATGGGAACGAGCGAAATTTACTACCTCAGACATATTGACAGATTGCCCAAAAAGGTGTACGGGGATAATCGCTTTCGTCTGGGGAGTAAGCACTTTTTCCAACAGTGCCACATCGAGGTTAAAAGTATTAATATCGATATCGACAAAAACTGGCACTGCCCCGACTAAATTAATCGCTTCGGCGGTGGCAATAAAAGAAAAAGTAGAAGTGATTACTTCATCCCCCGCTTGAATACCGAGGGCGCGTAGTGCCAGATAAAGGGCATCGGTTCCCGAATTACAGGCGACACAATCGCTAACACCATGATAGAGGGCAAATTGTCGTTCTAATTCGCTCACAGCTTCACCGCCAATGTAGCGCCCAGAACGGAGGATTTCTAAAACGGCATGGTTAGCTTCTTCGCTAATGACTTGGTATTGACGGGATAAATCGACGGGGGGAATTGTACTCACGCGCTTTCACTCAAATTAGAGACTAATCGGGATTTGTCGGCGAAAAGAAGGAATAATTATTGACGCTCCCCGCTCTAAAGAGACGGGGATTCTTCGTTCATTGAGTCTCCGTTAGCAAGCAGGATTTCTCCAACCAACCAAGAGGGAATCTCTCCCGAAGCGTTTAAAGTTTGCGTGCGCCCCAC
>NZ_JADEVX010000168.1:0-9324 GCF_015207925.1 Microcystis sp. LEGE 00066
ATGTACGATTAGGGAGGGAAGTTATCGTTTTTCTAAGATAACTCGACCGACCCAACTGCAACAAAAAGCGTTAGATTTATTGGGAGTTTCCCTGATTTGTACCCAGTAACGGGGCGGCGGAAATTCTTTTAATCCCTTCTACAGCACAGATTATGGCTTTTTGTCAACGGGGAAGTCCAGAAATAAGGTCACAATCCACAGTAGGATAGAGATTGCTAAAAATTGACTCTTGAGTAGAGTGACAACAAGATGGCGAAAGCGGCGATTATTGGATTGGGAAGATCGGGAATAGCGGCGGCAAGATGCTTAAAACGGGATGGTTGGCAGGTGACATTAAGCGATCGCTCCGATTCTCCCAGTTTACAAGCACTGCAAACCAATCTGGAAAGCGAAGGAATTATTGTCAATCTTGGTCAAAATCTCAGTCTAGAGACTTCAGACTTGCCTAATCTTATCGTGGTTAGCCCCGGCGTGCCTTGGGATGCCCCAATTTTAATTACTGCCAGAGAAAAAGGCATCGAGACGATCGGAGAATTAGAATTAGCTTGGCGTTATCTGCAATCTTCCCCTTGGTTGGGGATTACGGGAACTAACGGCAAAACCACCACCACCGCCCTCTGTGCTGCTATTTTTCAAAAAGCGGGGTTAAATGCCCCTTCCTGCGGTAATATCGGCTATGCTGCCTGTGAATTGGCTTTAAAAGCCGATAAATACGATTGGATTATTGCGGAGATTAGTAGTTATCAGATCGAGTCCAGTGGGGATTTATCGCCGAAAATCGGCATCTGGACAACTTTTACCCCCGATCACCTCAGTCGTCATCAAACCCTGGAAAATTATTATCAGATTAAAGCCTCTTTACTGCAAAGAAGCGATCTCCAAATCCTCAACGGTGATGATCCCTATCTGCGTCAAATCGGTGTTAGTCAATGGCAACAAGCTTATTGGACTTCTGTGAAAGGCAAAGAGGCGCTTTTGGGCGATCCTAGTCGTGGTGTTTATCTGCAAGATAACTGGATCGTGGCTTTTGGGGAATTAATTGCCCCAGTTAATCTCCTGAAAATGGTGGGTAGTCACAATCAGCAGAATTTGCTTATGGCTGTGGCCGCCGCTAGATTGGCAGCAATCGAGAAAAAAGCCATTACCGAAGCGATCGCCACTTTCCCCGGAGTTGCCCATCGTCTAGAGTACATTTGTACCTACAAAGGACTAGACTTTATTAATGATAGTAAAGCAACTAACTACGATGCTGCCGCCGTGGGTTTACAATCAGTCCCGGGTCCGGCGATTTTAATTGCGGGAGGAGAAGCGAAAGCAGGGGATGATCGGGCTTGGATCGCTGAAATTAAGGCAAAAGTCGCCACTGTGCTGCTGATTGGTGACGCTGCCGCCGATTTTGCCCGTCGTTTACAGTCAGCAGGTTATCAAGATTATGAATGTGTAGAGACGATGGACAGGGCAGTTCAACGTGCGGCTGAATTAGGACTGGCAAAAGAGGCTAAAGTGGTGTTATTATCCCCAGCTTGCGCTAGTTTTGACCAATACCAAAGTTTTGAACATCGCGGCGATCACTTTCGGCAATTGTCCTTACAGTTGTAGGGAGATGGGGGAATGGGGAAGTGGGGAAACTCAACTAAAACCCTAAAACCCCGTTGCGGACGGCTAAGACGTAATTTTTGTTGCCAAAGATACTATTTTTTGGCTAAGTTGGGTAAGATCAGGAGGAGTTAACCAAAAAAATTAAGAGAAAAAAACGTGCTGGGATCGTCCTTCCGTCGTGATCATCTTTTTAACAAGCCCCTAATTGCCTGTCTTTTGTCCTGTGTGGGTGTCTTGCTACCGATCCCAGTTTTAGCGACACCAGTGGCAGTGTTAAAAAGTCAAGAAAATGCCAATCAATGGACAGATATAACTGATCGTTTGCAAAATGTCGGGGTTAATTACTGCATTCTCCAGAGTAATCAGTGGCAAAGCGACACGGATTTAAATAAAATTAAGGTTCTAATCATCCCCAACGTCGAGACTATTTCCGGTTTACAAGCTGATGTCTTGAGTCGTTGGCTTAATCGCGGTGGTAAAATTATTGTCACCGGTCCAGCGGGGAATCTTTCGGAACCTGCTGTGCGGAATCAACTGCGATCGCTATTCGGGGCTTACTGGGCTTATCCCCACCCTCAAGCTTACACCCTGCGACCGACTAATTTAGGCGAACTGAAAAACCAAAAACCTTTAGCCAGCAGTCTCCTCGGTGGTGTGGTTATCCCCACGGGAATTAATAGCCAAACCGTTGCCGTCTGGGGGGCACGCAATAATCCCCCTGCCGTTGTCCTCAATAATAACTCGATCTTTCTCGGTTGGCGCTGGGGCAGCGATGCCGTGGCTAATCTCGCCCTCGATAGCGCTTGGCTAGAAACCGCTCTGCAACGCTACGGCATTAATCGCAGTTCTTCTCCTAGCACAATCGCGCCCTATTGTCAAGGGCAATCAACAATAGTTAATAATATTAATAATACCCCAACAGCGACCGCACCCCGTCGCCCTTTACCCCAGATTTTAGAAAATCCCCCCAGTGAAACAGCGAGATTAAGTCCGAATACCGAGGCAATTCTCCCCAGAGCGAGCCTAACTTCTCAACAAATTAGCCAGATGACGGCAGAATTGCAGGGATTAATCGGGCGTTATGGGGCGACTCTCTTAGCTTTAGAAGCCAGTAATAATAACACTTTAACTACCGATAAATCCCTAGCACAAGCATTTCATAATCGGGCAAAAAATTCCCCCACCTCGGATGGGGCGAGACGATTCCGTTTAGCCCTAGAAAATGCCCAAGGAACCTTAAATAATTTTCAGAATTTAATCACTCAGGGGGACTATACCCAAGCGCGGGAATATTGGTTACAAGCGCGGCGAAATCTTTGGGATAATTATCCCACTAATCGACAATTTGCCCAACCAGAAATACGAGCAATGTGGTTAGATCGAGGCACGATCGTACAAGCTAAAAACGAGGAGGATTTAGCTAAAGTATTCGATCGCATGGCGGCAGCGGGTATTAATGTGGTCTTTTTCGAGACAGTTAATGCTAGTTATACTATTTATCCCAGTCAAGTTGCCCCCGAACAAAACCCTTTAACTAGAGGTTGGGATCCCCTCAAAGTTGCCGTTAAATTAGCCCATGAACGCAATATGGAAATCCACGCCTGGGTGTGGGTTTTTGCGGCAGCTAATCAAGCTCATAATAAAGTATTAGAGCAACCATTAAATTATCTCGGTCCAGTTTTATCGCGTAATTCCGATTGGGGTGCAACTAATAAAAGTGGTGGTTCTTTTGATTACAGTCAAGGCACGAAAAAGGCCTTTTTTGATCCTGCTAATCCCGAAGTACAGAACTATCTTTTATCTCTTTACGAGGAAATTGTCAAGAATTACGATGTGGATGGCTTGCAGTTAGATTATATTCGCTATCCCTTCCAGAATCAAAATTATAATCAAACCTATGGTTATGGTAAATCCAGCCGTTGGTTATTTAAACAAATGACAGGAGTTGATCCCATTACTTTAAATCCCCGGGGTGCTTTATGGGAACAATGGACTAGCTTTAAAATCCGTCAGGTTGATACTTTTGTCTCCCAGGTTTCTACTCGTTTAAAACAGATTCGCCCCCAATTAAAAATGTCGGCGGCGGTGTTTCCCCTAGAACAAAAAGAACGGTTATATCGTATTCAGCAAAACTGGGAAGAATGGGGACAAAATCAATGGATAGATATAATATTTTTAATGACTTATGCTCTCGATACAGGGACTTTAGAAGATAAAACCCAGTCTTTATTTGATCGCCAAATTGCAGGAAATGCTCTGATTATACCCGGTATCCGTCTGTTAAAAGTACCCGATCAAGTCACCATCGATCAACTACAATTTATTCGCAATCTTCCCACTTCGGGATTCGCTCTTTTTGCCACAGAAAATCTCAATCCCAACCTGCAAACAATTCTTAATCGCATTCAGGGATCGATAATTACGAAAAAAGCTGAACCTTTACCCCACCGTCAACCCTTTAAAACGGCAGCAGCGCGGTTTAATTCTCTGCGTCAAGAGTGGAGTTTTTTAATAGTTAATAATTTATGGGCAATGGAGGAGCGAACCTTAAAAACTTGGGGGCAAGAAGTGGACGAAATGGCTAATCTATTAGAGCAATTAGCTAATAATCCCAGCCCTCGCAATTTGACTTTAACTCAAAATGCTCTAAAGCGATTTAGCTATCAATTTAAATCTGTGATGTCCAGACAAAAAGATTTATCTGCCTATCAAATACAAGTCTGGGAAAATCGCCTCGCAACCCTACAAAGTCTCCTAAGTTATGGTCAAAGGGTTGAGTTTTAAGTAGTCGTGCAGAATTAATTTCCCAGTAGAGATAGGCACTCTGGCAAGAGACAGCCATCAGTTGTTTTATCCCTACTCCCCTACTCCCTAATCTGTTTCCCAACCCCCAAAACCCGATCAAAATAAAAGACAGCCAGAAGCCTTTATTCAGCTTCTGACTGGTGGAATTTAACGACGACGGGTTCTTTGTCGTCTTCGGGCTACTGCTTTACGCTTTCTCTTTTCTTGAGGGGTTTCAAAAAATTGATGCTTTTTGATATCCGCATAAATTCCCGCTTTCGCTACCTGTCGCTTAAAACGACGTAGGGCTGATTCGATCGCCTCGTTCTGACCAACTACCACTTGGGTCATTAACCTAATTCACCTCCTGTAACTGCTCTCTGCCTAAAAAATGCCAACTTCTCATTATAGCACAATCTAGCGTAAAAAGCGATCAAGTCCGCCTTTAATTAGGGCGAAGGCATCTTAAGAGATATCCTGCAAAAGTCTTATTCAGCCACCTGATGATAGCCTAAAGCAAGTTCATAATTGTCAATGCCAGCAAATGGCTCTCTTATTCTTTGTGTGATCAGTTTAACTTATATAGGAGAGAGCGATCTTTGTGTCCTTTGTGTCTTTGTGGTTTGTTCGACTCGCTCGCCAGGATAACTGCATCTTAGAATACATTTTACCCACCAAACCGAAGAGAGCCAGCAAATTTTTGGCTCCGCAAGAAGTTGAGATTTTATAGCTCTCAAAAGGGAGTGGGAATGATCAGATCAAGTTTATTTTCGGTCTGAGGATGACGAAAAGATAATTGTTTAGCGTGTAGGTATAAACGGTCGGACTGCTTACCATTATACAAAAAATCGCCTAAAATTCCTATCCCTAATCCCTGTTGACTATGAACGCGAATTTGATGGGTTCTTCCCGTGTAGGGAATAAATTCGAGGCGAGAATAATTGCCTTCTTTACCGACAACTTTAAAATAGGTTTGACTAGCTTTTCCCCTTTGCCAGTCCACAGTTTGATAGGGTCGATTTTGCGGATTTCCCCAGAGAGGTAGGTCAATTATACCCGATTCTCGCTCAATAATTTCTGATAATATAGCTTCGTAGATTTTCTCCACTTCTCGCCGTTGAAATTGTTGGGATAAACAACGATAAATATCTAAACTTTTAGCTAGTAATAATATACCAGAAGTTTCTCGATCTAAACGATGAACGGGAATGAGATTTTTTCCCTGACGACGAAACCGATTAACCACAGCATCTTGACTATCTTGATAACGTCCTGCTACCGATAATAATCCTGCGGGTTTATTAATAGCAATTATTCCCTCGTCTTCGTAGATAATTTCTAGGGATGAACGTAAACCAGAGAGTAAAAAACCCATGAGAGGTTGACATCTTTCTTGACAAGCGCCATAAAATTCTCCCTGTTTTCTATCTCGATTCGATTCTCCCCACCAAAATTCGGCCATGGCGATGGGTTTTAATCCTTTCATGGCGGCATAATTTAATAATTTCGGGGCGCAACATTCCCCTGTTCCTGTCGGTAACAAATTACTGCCCATCAATTTAGCTAAGGAGAGAGATTGTCCAGAAAAGTTATTTAAACAGTAGGATTGATACAGCAATTCCTGTAACTGTTTGGAGAGGTTTCTACGCTGTTGCTTAAGTTCAATAATTCTCTGATTGGCGAAGTTTATTTTATCAATTAAGGGGTCTAAAACTTTTTTTTGTTCCTGTTTTAATTGCTTTCTTGCTCTTTTTTCCTGACGACTGATATTATTTAAATTTTCTAATTCTTCTGGCTTTAAATTTCCTAAATTTCTTAATCTATCTCGTTCCTGTTTATGGTTTTGATGTTGTTGCTGTAAAGCTTGTATTTTGCGCTCAAAATTTGCTTGATTGAGTCGATATAAATTATGTTCGGGAATTGATTGTAGGGTGATAATTTCCTGTTTAATTGTTTCTAAAAGTTGTAAAACTCGCTCTTCCTCCCGAATAATTTTTTCTCTCCCCACTAGGGACGGAACCCAGCCGGTGGCTTCTCCCTGTCCAGAAAAAGCTTTTAAAATTTCTATTTCGCCAGCAGCATTTTCTCCTAATAAAATTCCATACATTTTACCTTCAGGATTGGTGATAGTTGTCATCAAATCTTGGGCAATTTTTTCAGCCAAAAGAGTGCGGGGCAAGCGCAATAACTCGCCCGTTT
This sequence comes from Microcystis sp. LEGE 00066, assembly GCF_015207925.1. NCBI lineage: Bacteria > Bacillati > Cyanobacteriota > Cyanophyceae > Chroococcales > Microcystaceae > Microcystis > Microcystis sp. LEGE 00066. The sequence goes on from NZ_JADEVX010000168.1 coordinate 6,583, forward strand.
CGCGACAAATTCCTTGATAATAATAAGTAACTTCCTTCACTCTTTAATAACAGGAAAATGGCTAGAAATCCCCCTAAGAAAAACAATTGGCAAAGAAATCGATAGTTTCCTGTAAAGCGACAATAAAGCTATCAATTTCTTCGCGGGTATTATAAAAATATAGACTTGCCCGTGCGCTGCCGGAAGCATCAAAAAGGCGGTGTAGAGGTTGGGTACAGTGATGACCGGAACGAATAGCGATTCCTTCGTGGTCTAATAAAGTAGCTAAATCACTAGCATGAATCCCTTCCACATTAAAGGCGGCTAAACTAGCCCGACCTTGGCCCGTTAAACTAGGTGGCGGCCCGTAAATTCTTAAACCCTCAATTTCTCCTAATTTTTTGAACAAATAGGCGGTTAACTCTTCTTCGTAGGCATGAATATTATCCATCCCTAAACCCATTAAATATTCTACCGCAGCACCGAGGGCAATCGCTTCGCCAATAGCGGGGGTTCCCGCTTCAAATTTGTGGGGCAGTTCGGCACAGGTAAAATGGTCTAAATAGACTTCTGCAATCATTTCGCCACCACCAAAAAAGGGCGGCATTGCCTCTAAAATCGCCTCTTTGCCGTACAAAAATCCAATACCGGTGGGGGCGCACATTTTATGACCACTAGCCACCAACCAATCACAATCTATGGACTGCACATCAATGGCTAAATGGGGGACACTTTGACAGGCATCAATTAATACTTTCGCCCCGACTTGATGGGCAAGGCTGACTATTTCGGCAACGGGATTAATACAGCCTAATGTATTGGAAACATGAAGGACAGCAACTAATTTAGTTTTCTCAGATAACAAGGATTTATATTGTTCTAAATCAAAGCTTTCGTCGCTGGTTAATTGCACATATTTAATCACCGCCCCCGTCTTTTGGCAAACAATTTGCCAGGGGATTAAATTACTGTGGTGTTCCATCACCGAGAGAATAATTTCATCCCCTGCTTTCAGGGTATTTAATGCCCAACTGTAGGCGACTAAATTAATCGCTTCCGTGGCGTTGCGAGTATAGACAATTTCCTGACGAGAAGCGGCATTAATAAACCTAGCCACCTTATCTCTGGCTCCTTCGTAGGCTTCCGTTGCCCGGACACTTAAAGTATGCGCCCCCCGATGCACATTGGCGTTATCTTTTTCGTAATAGTTTCGCAGGGTTTCTAATACTTGAATCGGTTTTTGGGAAGTGGCGGCACTATCGAGATAGATAAGGGGTTTATCGTGTACGGTTTGATGGAGGATAGGGAAATCGGCGCGGACTTTTTGGGCGAGGGTTTTTTCTTGGATAATTGTCATTTTAGTCAGGAGTCAGAGGGGTACTTTGGGCGGGTTGACACCCACCCCGGTAGAGTTATTCCACACTGCGACAGGCGACGCATTGCCCCAATCTTTGGCGGAGGGATTCTAGAGGAATTTTAGCTAAAATCTCGGCCGAGAAAGCATCAATTAACAAACTGCGGGCGGTGTCGGCGCTTAAGCCCCGGCTTTGCAGATAGAATAAATCATCGGCTTCCAGTTGGCTAATGGTTGCCCCGTGGGAACATTTGACGTTATCGGCGGTAATTTGTAATTCCGGTTTGGTGTTGACTCGTGCCTTGTTAGAAATTAACAAATTCCGATTTAACTGGGAGGCGTTGGTTAATTGGGCGGGTTTGGGAACAAACACTTTACCATTAAAGATGGCGTGAGCACTACCATCAACGATACATTTATGCAGTTGGTTGGCGATGCCGTGGGGATGGTTGAGATAGATGGCGCTGTGGGTATCGGCGGTTTGTTGTCCGGTAATCATGGCTAATCCGTGCAGATTTGTCTCGGTTTGTTCGCCTTTTTGCAGGATATCGAGGTTATGACGGCAGAGTTTAGCTCCTAGATTTATCTCGTTGAGAGTGTAACGGCTATCGCGCCCTTGTTCAATTATCGTGCGTCCGATGTGAAAACCATCTCCCGATTCCCGTTGTACTCTGGTATGGATGACCTCGGCGTTGGCTTCGAGGTAAATTTCCGTGACAGCGTTGGTAAAATAAGAGTAATTTACAGGTAAATCGGAGCAATGTTCGGCTAAAGCTCCGTAATTCTCGATAATATTGACACTGGCTCCCGTTTCCGCCACGATGAGGTTATGGGGCTGATAAAAGCGGGGAATTTCCTCCACAACGGTTATAAATAGGAGATGTATCGGGGTTGTGACGACGGTGTTAGCGGTGACGTGAATTACTGCCCCATCGCTTAAACCAGCTTGGTTGAGTGCGGTAAAAAATTCGGGGGTTTTTTCTTTCCCTAGATAGTTGACAAGAACATCTTTTTGTGCATTGGCGAGATTGCTGACCCTGACACCGGAGGGTAAAGCGGAGATATCGGACAATTCAGGCTGATAAATGCCGTTAACGAAGACTAAACGGCTGTTTTTGGCTTCAGGCAGCAAAAAAACAGCTAGGGCATTTTTATCGATTGTAACGGGTTGGGGGGCGCGAAAATCGATCGCCCAGAGTTGACTTAAATCGGTGAATTGCCATTCTTCATCTTTTCTGCCAGGAATGGCTAATTCTTGAGCTTTACTGGCTCCCGATTCTCTTAATTCGAGAATTTTACCGTTATCGATAGTGGGAACCGTTTCTCGCGACAATTTTAACAATAATTCTCCTGATTGTTCAGGTTTCGTGATTATGGCTGTCATTGGTAAGAGGGGGTGGGGTGTGGGG
>NZ_JADEVX010000169.1:0-9303 GCF_015207925.1 Microcystis sp. LEGE 00066
TAAAAATTTTGTTAGAATTTCATCCAGATTTATGAGTTGAAATCGATTTTTCATGGACAAAGTTCTTAAAACCTGTCTATCTCCAGCGTTGGATGATAATTATCTGTCAAAAAATAATGCTTCTACACAAGTTCTCTATTTAAATAAGAGAATTTTATCTGAATTTTTTTCAAAATGAGAATTGCTGACTATCTACAGCCCAATCCCCTAACTATGCAGTCTCACGGTTTGCCTCAAGGGGGTTGGGATGTTGTTTAGTCATATAACTACTATAGTAGTAATTCTCCCAGAAGTCAACTACTATAGTAGTAACTTTTGTTATAATGGATGAAACACAATTACAGAAGCCGAAATTGAAAGACCTGCTCGCTCAAGCTGAGATTACACAAAAAGAATTGGCGAAACGAATGAACGTCTCCTATTCTTTGGTGGGATTTTACATAGCAGGCAAAAAAATGCCCGCTTTTGACAAAGCAGTGTCTATGTCTAGAGAGTTAAACGTAAGTTTAAAGATTCTCGCTGAGTCAATGGGCATTGACACCAACGGCATCCCCGACGATTCCCCCAACTAATAAAACACCCCAACGAAAAGGCTAATCGTTGGGAAAGTGACAAAAAAATTTGTCGGTTACTACTATGATGACTCTCTCTATAAACGATCGCGTCTCCTATCAGGGAGAAAAGGCCACGGTTAAACAAGTCTGGAAAAAGAAAGTCAGGATCATCCTCTCAGACCTGCGAGAGATGACCGTAGGAATAGACGAGATTGGGCCGGCTGATGAAGTTGTCCCCGCTCAATTACCCTTGATCGATCTTTCTGCCTATCAACTGACCGATCGACCGATCAGCCAATGGGACCTAGAGAATGAAGATGCGATCGAAACCTTGACCCCGGACGGTGGTGAAAATGAAGACTCGATCGAAACCTTGACCCCGGACAGTGACCAGTCAGTAGATGCGATCGAGATAGATGTCCGATCACTACCAACTTATCAACTAATAACCTTTTATGAAGTGATAGCAAGAGAATTGCATTATCGAGATGAGTCAGAGTGTTCACTCCCTAACTCACCTAACCCTCTCCCTAACCCTCTCCCTAACCCTCTCCCTAACTCTCTCCCTAACTCACTCCCTAACCCTCTCCCTAACTCACTCCCTAACCCTCTCCCTAACTCACTCCCTAACTCACTCCCTAACCCTCTCCCTAACCTTCACCCTAACTATGGCTACGAAGAAATCAAGACTATCAAGGGCCGGCTGTACCGTTATTGGAGATGGTTAGAAAATGGTAAGCTGCGATCAAAGTACCTAGGCCGAGTCGCGTCATCGGTAAAATAAAAAAAAACAGGACAAAAATCATGACACAAGAACTATTAACAGAAAATGCCGCATTAAAGCAAAGAGTAAGCGAGCTAGAGCTAGAAATTGAGCGAATAAAAAAAGATATGAAAGAATTAATCTTAGAATTGGACAAAAAAGGATATTCTTCTCTTTACAGAGATTAATACTAGATATAGCGTCGTGATACAGCTTCCCTGACACTAGATATAGCGTTAAGCGAAAATTGTTTCTAGTGCGTTTTTAGTCCGGTCAGGATCGATTTCGATGTATCGCTGCAAGTTAGCGATCGAAGCATGCCCACTCACGGCTTGAATGGTTCTTAGGTCGGTTCCATTCCGGGCCAACTCAGTGATGCAACTGCGACGGCCGCAGTGAGTGACAATTTTCTTGTCATCTAGTCCGACTTTCGCGGCAGATGTTTTCAGATAGGTTAAAGCGGCTTCATAGCTTAATCTTCCATTGATGCCGGGAAAAAGGTAATCATCTAGGTTGGATGAGGGATTATAATCTCTAAGCTTTAGCTTTAATTCTCCACAAATTGGCACAGTATGATTTCTGTCTTTCCCTTTTCTGGTTTCTCTTCTAAATGCTATCTCATCGTTAGGGACTCGCCGGGTTGGGTCTTTGTAAACATCTTTGACCCGTAGCTCTAAGGCTTCATTTATGCGTGCTGCGGTGAATCTTAGGATAGCCCATAGAAGCCGATGTTTTTGATTGGCGACGGACTCTAGTTTTTTCCAGTCCAACTGGGATAATACAGAAGCTTGCCCTATTGTTCTCATATTTACCTACAGAATTTATTAATAAAGTCCATTTATTCTGTACTTAAAAGCCTAAGCTTTAAGTGCATTTCTTGTAGAGTAGCGTATTTTCAAGGCTTTCGGCAATTGCTCTTACTACAGAAAATATCTATTTTATGCACTTGATCAGAATAATATTTTTCCTTATTTTAAAAGAAAAGATTATTTTTTTGTCACAATGACTACTATCGTACTTGCCTCAAACATTCCATCGAATATTAATACACTAGAACGGTTGATCGCTCACCAACTAATGGCCTTAAAGGCTACCATCGGCAATACGACCTTTAACCTTGATAGCACAGAAAAAGGGGGAAGAACCCCTTACATTACCCTAAACACTGGAGAGGCCACAGAGGGAGATGGACAGCTGTACCTGCAAGCTTTTGTGTATTTGCCCCTAGATACTCAAATTAGAAACAATGCCCTAAATCAGAGGCCATGGATGTACGCGAAAGAAATTAGCAATAATAATTACCCAGCGGGGTATAACTTAACTTAGGTGATTAAATGCTTGCATTTATTGGTCCAGCGCCCGCTAAAAAACTAGGTCCGTCTCTTCAGCAAAACGCTCCAAGTAGTTTAGGACCGTCTCTTCAAAACAACGCTCCAAGTAGTTTCGGTCCGTCTCTTCAAAACAACGCTCCAAGTAGTTTAGGACCCTCTTTATTTAAAAACGTTTTCCGATTTTTTTCCAGATTCTATAAAATACTAGATTTCTTCTTTGATGCACCACCTGTTGATGCTCCAGGACCGCCCTACGGACCGGCGGGTCCTATCGGGTCTTACCCCTTTCAACCACCTCCGGTTAGAGAGCGTTTTCCTCCTAAGATAATAGGACCCGATACCCCTCCCGGTCCAGTCGGTCCTGAAAATGCAAAATACAAAATAAGCAATTTAGTCGCAACTTATAGAAGGGTGAGCATGAACCCACCTTATAGCGTTATTGATCAAAATGCTAAATATACAAACATTCCGGGCAAGATAGTTCAGGGACCATTCGCATCGGTCGAAGTTGATGAGAGTCACGGCGCAAATGGCAGGATCGGCGCCATAGTTTGGGGCAACAATAAGCCAACAGACTTTATGGACATGATTTTCCTAGAATCTGAAACTGGCACGTGGGGGGGTGCAAACCATTATCTGAACTCTTTTTCTTACAAGATTCAACAACTTGAACCCGGCGAAACCGATCCACCTGATCCTCCTCCTTATTTTTTCCCTCCTAACAGTCCTGGACCCTTAGCTCCTCCTTCAACAGATAACGACACAAGGACAAACCCGCCATACTCTTCTCCGCTACCTAAAAATCCGATTCCTATTGGACAGCCGAGTAATTTTACGCCACCACAAACCTCACCCGGTCCATCGCTACCACCAAATCCAAACCCAAATCCTTCCCCACCTGGTTCGCTTGCTCCAAGTCCGCCAACTACAAACCCCACGAATCCAGGGAACTCGCCTAGACCAGGAGAAAGAGGAAACACGCCACCGTTTTTCCCGCCGTTTCCAATCATAAACCCTCAAAATCCAACTATTGGACAGCCGAGACGAGAAAACCCGCCAGTAATAGATACACCGGGAGGAAGCGGATGCTGCACACCCCCCGGCATTACTCAAGCGAACAACAGTTTGGACGGAATAAAGCTTACTTTAGAGGGAATAGACCTGACTCTTTTAAATGTCATAGATGCCAAGCTCGGACCTCAAATGAATGGGGGAATTTCCGGCTATCTATCAGATAGATTTACTAAGCTCTGGAAGTCTAGAACTGTTGATCGCGCTCTTAATTTAATGGCTACGGCCGCCGCAATTCATAACGCGGTTATGCTGTCTCGAAACATTGGCTCTACCTTGATCGCTACTTTAGGCAATGCCTTAAGCATTATTGGCATTAAAGACGGTGACGAAGTTGCTCAAAATTTCTCTACAGTTATTGGTAACTCAATTGAAAATATTGTAAAAGGATTAGTCGGCAATGATAACTATACTGCGTTAAGTGAAACTTGGGCAAAAGCTAATAGGATTTATCAAAGTGCGATCAACATTTATCAGTTAATGACTGATTCACTTTTTGGTATCACGTCCGGACTGGAACAAACCGCTAAATATACGGGTAAAATTGGCAACGCTTTAAGAAAGTCTGGTGTGGTTTTAGAAAATTCTTACAACTGGATGAGTGAAACTTTTAATTTTCATAGTGGCAAAAATAGAAAAATTGATCGAGTTATTCAAGGACTACAAAACGCGAACGAAATAGCCTCGGATTTAGAATCTATAACCTCCGAGTTTAGAAGTGTAACCGAAAATATAAGGGAAATTGGGACAGAAGTAAACAAAATCAAAACAGAAGTTAATGTCAAAGAAAGCGAGAAAAACACTCAAGAAACTCAAGGAAAAAATTCATCACAGTCTCCTCCAATAAACAAGACCGATTTAACAAAGCCTAGTTAATTTATTTATTTATTATGGCGATTCCTACTGATTTTAACGAATTTGAACACTTGCAAAGCACTATTTTAAGAGTCCATAATCGAATAGTGCGAGAGGAGTTTAGTGATATTACTGGCAATGATTTAGATTTAGCCGTCCCCCGGTCTTCGTTGCGTTGGGCTTGTTTGCTTAAAGATAACGATACTTGCGACATGATGATCCAACGCTTTTTACTGTTTTATTTTACCCTAAGACGAGCGCAAGATTTACAACAGCCGTTTTATGGGATTCCCTTAGATGATTTACACGCTTCTCGAAAATTCAAGCCACAGATTACCTTTTATTTTAAAGAAGATTTAAACGATTTAGAGGACAACACTCGCCCCACATGGGGAGAGATTTCTTTTAGATTAATGAATGAATCTAGCACCACAATAACAAAACCAGAGTTACTTGCGTTAGCCAACAAAATTAAGACAGTATTCGGACCGGCTAACGGGTATATCTGGAAAAAAGGGAGAAAATTATACTCTTACACAGAAAAAGATAAGGGTTATCAATTGCAGTTACTTTGCCGGGATGATTCGACGGCAAAACAATTAATCAATAAGGTTTTAGATATACAAAATCATACCCCTGACTGGAAATTTTTAAAATCTAACATCGCTGATGATGAGAATGGTTCTTTTCCCTATAACCCTGGCAATCACACAATTTTAGGGAAAAGCTACAAAAAGCCTCGCCGTCGTCCTATGGTTGATGTTCGCTTTCAGTACGCGACGGCTACCATCTGGGGGATAAATAAGCCGATCGCTCTTTACGATCGCTCGTTTACTTTCCTTGATGCTCTTGTTGATGAGTTTAATTAGTTTTCGTAGATGGTCTATGCTCTTGTCGATGAGTTCGGGTAGTTTTCGCGGATGGTCTATACCCTTCCGACCAATCGCATTGGCTGCAAGCCTTGCTATAACTGAGTTATCGCATTTATGCAGAGCGGTAAAAATATTGTATTAAACGGATAGTATGGCTAGAAAGAGATTTTCAGATTTAGAGCGGGTGTATGATGCGTTAAAGTTGGGGAACGTTAACCTTAACTCCTTGCCCCAGAATCTAGACTTTGTAAAGTATGGCAAATGGAGAGAAGGGAATGGCGAAGAGCGCAATATCGTCAGACCTCCCCTGAATGGAGAAGTTGAGGTAGGAGTTATCGCGTTTGGATATGGCTTTGCGAATGCGAAAGGTAAAATAAAAGTCACCATGTCTGGGCGCTCTAGAGCTTTTCTAAATGGATTTAGTCCTAGACCTAAGTTTGGTGTGGAGACGGATAGCTTAACCGCGTACACAGCAAACAAGGCCTTCGTACCCGCCAAAGCTCGCGTAGCGACAATAGTCGCCGCTAAGAGCCCGACCTCGAAAATTACTGGGCGAAAATATAAAACTAGAAGCGGGCCAGCTTACACACTTCCCATGGGACGGATAAGCCAATCATTTGATTATCAGGAAACACTAGACTCTATTTTAGCAGATCCCGTTTTTTCGGGTGCTAATGCAACCCATAGCGTGAGTTTTGATCCGGAGGAGTTTCGTCGTGATTAACGCGGATCAACTTAAGGATAGAATGCGGCTATGGACTCCAGAAAGATTTGATGAGGTTTCTGTAGAGGAAACCTCAAATAATCTAATTATTTGTGGGGAAGCGCTGTCCGATTTCTTTTCTTTAAAGATTACTCCTACGGAATATCTTGACATAGTTGAGAGTTGCGGGGTCAATGTTGATGAATATTTAGAAACAATCAACGAAAATCTATATGATTTCCTATAATGCTGGTAATTCTAATAACTGGCAGTCTGTTTGGAGTCAAAGCTTTACCGCAGAACCAGCACCGGGAAATAGTCCAGATTTAGAGCGGTATTTTCCTTTGCCAGAAATATTAATGCCAATTCAGTTAGAGGCTTCATTAATTACTTTTTATGCTACCAGTCAAAGCGCTGATCCTCGATGGAAGTTCGCGGCCAGCGTTAAGCGTAAATATGTCACGGGGCTGACTGTAGGCGGAAACCCTAACGCGGTGGTGGATAGCAAGCGAATTTTTTTAAATCAATTTTCGCTACTAAGATATCCCGTTAATTTTGGATCAAGTTATTCCTTGTTAATTTCGGTCCCTTTTTGGCATCGACAAATTACCTTGTATTTATGGGAATATACCGGTCCTATTATCGACACATCCGAGCAAAAGCTCGATCTAATCTTGGAGAGATTGCCTGATTTACCATGATTCCATTTACTTTACTGACGATTGTTTGTCCTTTATTGTTTTTACAATGTCACCAAAGAATAAAATTGCTTTGCTTTTCATCGGATCAGGGTTAATTAGCGGGATTATCATTAGCTACCACCTACCAGCTGAAAAGCTGGTGTTCGCTCTTACTGGTCCTACTGCTGTAGTAGGAGCGGGATTAAGCGAATGGAATTCTACCAGGGAAAAGTCGGACGATGACTCAGACACAAATTAACTGAAAAAAATCCTAATCAACAAATCTCTAAATATTTTTCTGTAGAAGAGGTAACGAAAGGAGATGCGCGACGAATTTTTTATGAAAAATGGCAAAGGCCTCCGGTCCAGAGGACAAAAAGGTCCACGATGGAATTATTAGGGTCGTTGTCAGTCCCAAACAATCGATCGCTCCGATGGCGATCAATTTTTTTCTAGGGGTATCTGCTGAACATAATCCAAGGCCGTCCCTAAGCCAACGGCATCGGCAATATTGCCCGTTCCAGCCTCAAAACGAGTGGGCGCCGCCTGATACACGGTACGCTCAAACGTCACATCCACGATCATGTTGCCGCCGCTTTGCCAGGGAACCGTGGCATTCAACAGGTCTTCTTGACCATAAAGTACCCCGATCCCTGTGGGACCAAAGACTTTATGTCCGGAAAAGACGAACCAATCACACCCTAATTGTTGAACATCGATCGGAATGTGGGAAACCGATTGAGCGCCATCTAATACCATTTCTCTAAATGAAAACTACACATCGAATGTAAATCCCCCTTTAAGTTCCCCTTTTTAAGGGGGATTTAGGGGGATTAAACTTCTGTAGTCAGACTTTGGAGAATTGGTATAACAAGCCACATTCCGCACCCTCAACTGTCACATAAGCTGTCCCCCTCCAGAGACTTGAATAAAAATACTTAGCTGGTGAAGGTTTTCTCGGCACCAGCTAGGGGGGTCTTGAAACCCCTAATTATGAAAAAATAGGAATTGTTGGAAAACTGAGGCGAGTGGACTGTTCGACCAGGAATCAATCAACAGAAATTGAAGTCAAAAATCTAGACCATCTGGGATTAGTAGCCGGAATTATCGATGAAATAGGAATCGTTGAAATTATCAACGAACAAGTCTCAATTGAGCGAGGAGAAATTGTCACAGCGGGGCAAGTCGTCAAAGCAATTATCCTGAACGGATTGGGATTTGTCTCCGGGTCTTTGTATTTATTTCCTCAATTTTTTGAAGATAAAGCAACCGAACATCTGCTGGGAGAGGGCATCGAACCAAAACACCTGAATGATGATAAAATTGGTCGAGTGATGGACAAACTTTATCAACTTGATGTTTCGGGTATTTTCCTACTCATTAGTTTAGCAGCCGTGAAAAAATTTGGTGTAGCGACCGAGAATTCTCATTTAGATTCGACTTCTCTATCAGTAGAAGGAGAATATAAAAAGGAATACCCAACAGTAGAAATCCTGAAATCAGGAGCAGTGGGAGAAGAAATTGAAACCAGACAACAGCCAATAAAAATTACCTACGGATACTCCCGCGACCGAAGACCTGACTTAAAATAATTTATGATTGACTTAATCGTAAGTGGGGATGGAGATGTACCTTTATTCCTGAAAGTAGGGGACGGAAATGAAGCGGACAAAGCGGTTTTTGGTCAAATCGCCCGAGAATTTAAAAAACAAGTTTACTTTGACAGTTTAATAGTCGGCGATAGCGCCCTCTATAGCAAAGAGAATTTAAAACTAATGAGAGAAATGCGTTGGTTGTCTCGAGTCCCCTTCAGCATTAAAGAGGCTCAAAAGTTAGTCGATAGCATCTCAGAAAAAGAGTTAACCGATTCAAAAATACTGGGTTATTCCTGGCGGGAAACAAGCTCTAACTATGGGGGGATAGAACAAAGATGGTTGCTAGTTGAAAGTCAAGCTAGACAAGAATCAGACTTGAAAAAATTAGAGAAAAAAATCGAGCAGGAAAAGAATTCTGCCCAAGAAAAAATCCGCCAACTATCCCGAAGAGAATTTGAGAATAGAGCGGTGGCGTTGGCGATAGTCAAGGGATTATCTGACTCCTTAATACCAATTCTCCAAAGTCTGACTACAGAAGTTTAATCCCCCTAAATCCCCCTTAAAAAGGGTGACTTAAATTCGATGTGTAGTTTTCATTTAGAGAAATGGTATAAAATATCATCAGTTAACGGAGATTAAAGTCAATCTCATTCCGCCTGAGTCCCAGGGGTCAAAACTCAAATCAAAAGACGATTTACCCTCTCAAAGCTATCAAGTTCAAGCCGAATTAGAGTTAAATTTGCCAGCCATTGAGAGGCTAAAGAAACGAGCAGGACGATTCGTTTTAGCAACTAACGATTTGGAGAAAAAACGATTGAGCAGTGAGGATATACTCAAAAAATATAAAGGGCAACAAGCTCCAGAAAGAGGATTTTCTTT
>NZ_JADEVX010000017.1:0-40772 GCF_015207925.1 Microcystis sp. LEGE 00066
CTCCAGTGTTTTTACTAAGAGTTGTCAAACAATCCGAAACTGGTTTGGAGAAATAATTAGTTATTTCGAGCGAAGGACAACGAATGGGGTGGTCGAGGGAATCAACAATAAACTTAAACTAATAAAAAGAAGAGGCTATGGCTTTAGAAACTTTCGGAATTTTTGGGTTAGAAGTATGTTGTCTTGGCATCTTGTATGTTGATTTAGCATAAAGAGTAACGAAGAGCCAAACTGTACTGCATTTAAAATGGTTATTAATTTTAGTACAAATGCTCACCACCCCCTGCCTGCTCCCATGCACTCTTAACGAGTAATTATAGTCATTTCAGATAAGTCTGAGACACTCTAGACCGACAAGACCCTTATGAACTCTGGGATTGATATTCTCAATTTTAATTGAAATGACTATAAGATAGTCAACAGCTTACTGCCCATGATTCCGTCACCTTGGCGGCGTATTATTGACAATATTGAGCGCATAAACGCGAAAACGCTCTAGGTCGGCCTGCAGGGTTGATTCTACCACTCGACCGAGGAAAAGATTATCCATCAATTTTCCCAACCACCCAGGTATGGCATAGGCTGCTGTCAGTCGCACAATACTCCTACCATGACGGTCATAAAAACGAATCGCCCCGCGGTTAGGCAACCCGTCCACGGATTCCCATTGAATCATCTGGTGGGGGACAATTTTCATTATCCGTGACAACCAAGTAAATTCTAGACCACCACTGGCTAACTTCCAACGGGAAAGCTCTGGCTCCTCCTCTAGAATTTTCACCGATTCGATCCATTTCATCCAGTGGGGCATTTGTTCTAAATCTGACCAGAGTTCCCAAACCAGATCGATCGGCGCGTCCACTTCTACCTGTACACTATGTTCTAACCAAGTCATTCGTTAATTCTGGCGATGCTGAATATTTCTATGATAACGGCTATTAGTCTTTAGCTTTTCACTCAATGATAAAATAAAAACAATCTTCGAGGTTTAATTTTACTATGTTAATCAGAAAACTGCTCGAATGTGAGGAATTCATCGCTGGTGATCATACCCGATTGCGCGAGTTATTGCATCCCGATAAACAGCCCTTAAATCTACGTTATAGTTTAGCCCACGCGCGGGTAGATGTGGGGGAAACTTCTACTCCCCACGCTTTAAAAACTGCGGAAGTTTATTATATTCTGCAAGGACAAGGGGAAATGCACATCGATGAGGAAGTGCAATTAGTCACTGTCGGTGCTGCCATTTATATACCTCCTCTAGCTAAACAATATATTCATAATTGTGGAGAGGAACCCTTAATTTTTCTGTGCATTGTTGATCCAGCTTGGCGACTGGAAGACGAAATTATCTTTGAGTAAAAATAATGAATATTGGGATTATTGGACTGGGTTTAATTGGTGGTTCCTTGGGGTTAGATTTCCGCGCACAAGGTTATAAGGTTTTGGGAGTTTCCCGTCAACAACCCACCTGTGATATCGCTGTACAAAAAGGAGTGGTAGATGAATCTAGTATCAATTTAGAATTATTAGCCACTGCCGATTTAATCTTTATTTGTACTCCCATACATTTAATTGTGCCAACTTTGGAAAAATTAACTCCCTATTTAAAAACCGAAGCCATTGTCACCGATGTGGGATCAGTTAAAGGGGCAATTGTGGACAATTGTAGTCAATTATGGCCGAATTTTGTCGGTAGTCATCCCATGGCTGGGAAAACCGAACAGGGAATTAATGCTGCACAATCGGGTTTATTTGTCAATACCCCATATCTGATTACTCCCCTTGAATCTACTCCTAACTGTGCCGTGGAAATCTTAACCGAAATAGTACGAAAATTAGGCTGTAAAATTTATTATTCCTCCCCCGAAGAACACGATCGAGCCGTGGCATGGATTTCCCATCTGCCAGTAATGATTAGTACCAGTTTAATCCAAGCTTGTGGGAAAGAACAAGATTCGAATATTCGCCAATTAGCGGAAAATTTAGCTAGTTCTGGTTTTCGCGATACCAGTCGCGTCGGTGCTGGCAATCCCGAATTAGGTTTAATGATGGCTAAATACAATCGTCAAGCTTTATTGATATCCTTGAAAAATTATCGTCAAAATCTTGATCAAATTATTGACTATATTACAGGAGAAAAATGGCAGGAAATAGAAGAAATTCTCATATCGAGTCATCAATATCGAGCCAATTTTCTTCAATCAAAATAACATTTTTTCTAACAATTATACCCCAGCACTGTATTATAGATTTATCCTCAGTCAATCAATGAAATAATATGAACACCTTTTTTGACTTTGAAGCCGAATTTGTTGACTCCTTACGTTGCATACCGATGGCCGTGAGAATGAAACTAGATACCTGTGGAGTTAAATTAAAATTATCCCATTGGATGCAGTTGAGTCAACCAGAAAGAATGGTGTTAGTTAATATGGCTTGTACGACGGCAGTAGAAGCTGCAATTTATCGAGATTTTCTACAAAAATTAATCACGGAAAAAACTGGCAATCCCGCAGGAGAACTAGCAATAGATCCTCATCCTCCTTGGCTAGATGATAGCCAGATTCCTGATACAGTACTAGAAAAAGCCGAAGAATTCCAGATTGAAATTAGTTTAGAACAATGGCAAAAATTGCAACCATTCCAACGTTTTGCCCTGATTAAACTCAGTCGTCCCAGTCACGAAAATCTCAACTTTTATCCAGCCCTCAAAGAGTTACATATAGTCGATGTCTAACTCAAGAACCTATGCCAGATTAATTAAGTCCCTTCCTATCTTACTATCATGACAAGCAAAAAGGCGATCGAGTCGATAAATTAGTATTTTAGACCAGATCGATCTCGATTATACCGTTTCCATCCAGTCAAAAACTTGATTCAATTGCGACAAATCAATTAAACCGTACTGCCATAAAACCATCGGCAAAGAACCCACCGATGCTTCGCAGAGACGCACAGCCATATCGAGGGAACGGGGGGAAATTGCTAATTTTTCCAAGAGGAAAGTGCGGAGTTGTTTTTGTTGATGAGCTTCCATGATTAAAGATCATTTATAATGACAATCTGATTATTGAATAACTTATCCTCTATTAAAAAGAGATGCTTCCCTCACGGGGATCACCCAATTGGGTGATTTTGTCCAGCAATCACAATAATTTAAGAATTTATCCATAATATGTCCTACTATCCCGAAATTGTTAGTGGGGATATCAACACTTTATTTACTTAGAAAAACGATAAAGGGGAACTTTTGGGATAAGCTATTGATAACCTAGTTTTTGCTCGAGTAGGAGAGAATTGCCCCCAATGAGTCATGCTCCTCAAGTTTCCGTGATTATTCCTTGCTATAATCAAGGTCGCTATCTTGATCATGCGATCGCATCTGTTTTAGTTCAAACATACCAAAACCTTGAAATCCTTGTCATTGATGATGGATCCACAGAACCAGAAACCATCGAGGTTTTACAAAATTATCAACAGCCAAAAACTAGGATCATCCGCACAGAAAATCAAGGGGTTGCCGCAGCCAGAAATCTAGGAATTGCCCAAGCGCAAGGAACTTATATTCTTCCTCTCGATGCCGATGATAAAATTGCCGATTCCTATCTAGAAAAAGCGGTTACTTTGCTAGAAAGTAATCAGCAATTAGGTATAGTTTATTGCGAAGCGGAGTATTTTGGGGATAGACAAGGAACTTGGCCGCTGCCTGAGTATAAATTTCCCGATATATTAGTAGATAATATGATATTTTGCTCCGGTTTGTTTCGGAAATCCGATTGGGAAACTGTGGGGGGATATAATAGCAATTTAATTTATGGTTGGGAAGATCACGATTTCTGGCTATCGCTGATCGAATTAGGTCGAGAAGTCTATCGTATCCCAGAAGTGTTATTTTTCTATCGACAAAAAGCTGATTCTATGAGTCGCTCAATGACCGCAGAACACTATATCTATTCCTACACCCAACTTTTTTATAATCATCCCCAACTTTACTCCCAAAATATCCAAGCCATTTTTGCTGCTTTAGTCACCTTAAAAGTTGATATATTCGCTCAGTTGGAACAGGCTAGAGAACGAATTAAACAATTAGAAATTCATGAACAAGAATTGCAACAAGACTTGCAAAAAACCCAATTAGATTATCGAGAAAGAGACGAGGAATTACAAAAAGCTGAGAGTAAAATAGCCGCCATGGAAAAAAGTAAATTCTGGCAAATGAGAAGGGCTTGGATTAAAATGCAAAAATTGCTAGGTTTGCTGGAAAAAGACCCGATTTACTCCTAAAAGTCAGGTAAAAATGGCCATGGATCAAGACGGGGGTGGGTTGCCCTTCCCTAACCCACCCGACTTTGTTAATCGACGGCAATTAAGGAACGATTGCGAAGATAAGCCAAATCTTTTAATAACTGTCCGCTATCACCACCGTTATTAAGATTAATCCCCAAAGCCGCTAAATCCGCATCTACCATTAATTTTACCAGTCCCTCGAACGTCACCGACGGCTGCCAGCCTAATTTCTCTCTGGCTTTTGTAGAATCTCCTATCAATAAATCCACTTCCGCTGGACGCAAATAACGTTGATCAAACTCCACATAATCCTGCCAATTTAAATTAACGTATTGGAAAGAAATATCGAGAAACTCCCGGATAGAATAGGTTTCATTGGTCGCCACTACATAATCATCCGGTTCTTGCTGTTGTAACATTAACCACATCGCCCGCACATAATCCTTAGCATAACCCCAATCCCTTTTAGAATCAAGATTTCCTAGATAGAGTTTTTTCTGTTGTCCGGCAATAATTCGGGCCAAAGCGCGGGTAATTTTGCGTGTGACAAAAGTTTCTCCCCGACGGGGGGATTCATGGTTAAATAAAATGCCGTTACAGGCAAATAAGTCGTAGGATTCCCGATAGTTGATTGTTTGCCAGTGACCGTAAACTTTCGCACAAGCGTAGGGACTGCGAGGATAAAATGGCGTGGTTTCTTTTTGGGGAACTTCCATGACTTTCCCAAACATTTCCGAGGAACCTGCTTGATAGAAACGCACTTCGATGCCGGTTCTTTTTTGGTAATCCCGAATTGCTTCTAGTAATCTTAAGACCCCCACTCCCACAGCATCAACGGTGTATTCTGGGGCATCAAAACTAACTCGCACGTGGGATTGGGCCCCTAAATTATACACTTCTACCGGTTGCACTTGTTCGAGGATACGCCGCAGGGTTGTCCCGTCGGTGAGGTCGCCATAATGAAGAAATAATTTAGCATCGGGCTGGTGGGGGTCAATTTAGATATGTATGATCGATGCGATCGGTGTTAAAAGTTGAGGTACGACGGATGATACCGTGGACTTCATAGCCTTTTTCTAATAATAATTCGCTTAGATAGGAACCATCTTGACCGGTGATGCCGGTAATTAGGGCGCGTTTAGCTTCAGTCATCAGTAATTTACCTAATCGGGAAGAATAAAGACCAGGGCAGGGTCTGACTGCTTATAGCACACTTTAGCCCCTCATGACAAGTTTGGCGATTAGTTATCGGGACAGTCATGACAAGATTCCCTGAACCTGAATTCAGGTTTGGCAGTCCCTTTAACCCTTAATCCTTTCCCATCTGTGGAGTCCAAATCCTGACAATATCTCTTCTTGTCGGGAAAACTCTTGCCACAAATAGCACAAATCTGTTATGATGGTTTGTCTGTGTCCCGATCAACCATACCAGTATTGAGAACAAGAAACGACTGTGGCTAATACAAAGTCTGCACTCAAACGAGTCCAAATCTCCGAAAGAAATCGACTACGCAACAAAGCGTACAAGTCAGCCGTAAGAACCCTGATCAAAAAATGTCTTGTCGCTGTCTCGGCCTACGGAGCCAACCCCAGCCCGGAAGGGTTAGAAAGCGCCCAACAAGCTCTATCAGAAGCTTACAGTAAAATCGATAAAGCCGTCAAGCGCAACGTCTTGCACCAGAACAACGGCGCTAGAAAAAAAGCCGGTTTAGCCAAAGCTTTGCAAAAAGTTAGCCAAGCTTCCTAAGGAACAAGTAAGCTGTAATCAGGACAGACGCAACAAGCGATCGGGGGTCGATGCAATTAATAGATACGCACGTTCATCTGAACTTTGACGTTTTGCAAGCCGACTTGCCCGCTATCTCCGAACGTTGGCGAAGTGTGGGAGTCGTTCATCTGGTTCACTCCTGTGTCGAACCGGGGGAATTTGCGGCGATTAAAGCCATTGCTGATCAATTTGAGGAAATTTCCTTCGCCGTCGGTTTACATCCCCTAGATGCCCAAAAATGGCGAGATAATAGTGCCGATCAGATCGAATCCCTAGCCCGATCTGATCGGCGCGTCGTGGCGATCGGAGAAATGGGTTTAGACTTCTATAAAGCGGATAACCAAGAGCAGCAAAAACAGGTGTTTTGGACGCAACTAGAAATCGCCCATCGTCTCGATAAACCCGTGATTATCCATTGTCGAGATGCGGCCCTGGCAATGCGGCAGCAAATCAGTGCCTTTCGGCAACAAGTGGGCAAAATTCGCGGCGTGATGCACTGCTGGACTGGCAACCCCGAAGAAACTCAATGGTTTTTAGATTTGGGTTTTTACATCAGCTTTAGCGGCATTGTCACCTTCAAAAACAGTAAAACCGTGCAAGCTGCCGCCCAAATTGTCCCCAGCGATCGCCTACTGATCGAAACCGATTGCCCCTTTCTCTCCCCCAATCCCCACCGCGGTAAACCCTGTGAACCCTCTTTCGTCTTCCATGTAGCCGAAACCGTCGCCCGTCTGCGCGGCTATCCGGTCGAAACCCTAGCCGAACAAACCACCCACAACGCCCGCAAATTATTTCAACTCCCCAGTTAAAAAACATAGTTTATTAGACAGGAGAAAGGAGTCAGGAGAAAGCTTTTATTTATTCTCCGGTGTTCCCCTACTCCCCCATCACCCATCCCCTCACCGCTCACTGATATCCGACCGTCGCTATCGTGTCATCAGCCCTTGTAACCATAATGAACAATCTTACCTTTAACCTCTTACCCGACCTCATCGAAATCCAACACTCCAGTTTTCGGTGGTTTTTGGAAGAAGGACTAATCGAGGAACTGAACAGCTTTTCCCCCATCAGCGACTATACAGGTAAATTAGAACTACATTTCCTCGGCCAGGACTATAGACTCAAAGAACCGAAATACAACGTCGATGAAGCCAAACGACGTGATAGCACCTATTCCGTTCAGATGTACGTTCCTACCCGTCTAATCAACAAAGAAACGGGAGAAAACATCGAACAGGAAGTGTTTATCGGCGATTTACCCCTGATGACCGAACGGGGAACCTTTATCATTAACGGGGCCGAACGAGTCATCGTCAATCAGATCGTCCGTTCCCCCGGTGTTTACTACAAAGCCGAAATCGACAAAAACGGTCGCCGTACCTACTCCGCTTCCCTGATTCCCAACCGAGGAGCTTGGTTAAAATTTGAAACCGACAAAAACGGCTTAGTCTGGGTCAGAATCGACAAAACCCGCAAATTATCCGCCCAAGTTCTCCTGAAAGCGATCGGATTGAGCGATAACGAAATCTTTGACTCCCTACGCCATCCCGAATTTTACCAAAAAACCCTCGACAAAGAAGGCAATCCCACCGAAGAAGAGGCACTCCTCGACCTGTACCGCAAACTACGCCCCGGGGAACCCCCCACCGTCACCGGCGGACAACAACTACTCGAATCGCGCTTTTTTGACAATAAACGCTACGATCTCGGGCGCGTTGGTCGTTATAAACTCAACAAAAAACTACGCCTCAACGTCCCCGATAACCAGCGCGTTCTCACCACCACCGACATCTTATCGGCGATCGACTACCTAATTAACCTCGAATTTGACATCGGCAACACCGACGACATCGACCACCTCGGCAACCGTCGCGTCCGTTCCGTGGGTGAACTGCTCCAAAACCAAGTGCGAGTAGGTTTAAACCGCTTAGAAAGAATCATTCGGGAACGGATGACCGTCAGCGAATCCCAAAACCTCACCCCCGCTTCCCTAGTCAACCCGAAACCCCTAGTAGCGGCGATTAAAGAATTCTTTGGTTCCTCGCAACTCTCCCAGTTCATGGATCAAACCAACCCCCTAGCGGAATTGACCCATAAACGCCGCATTTCCGCCCTTGGACCTGGCGGTCTGACCCGGGAACGGGCTGGTTTTGCCGTGCGCGACATCCACCCCTCCCACCACGGTCGCATTTGTCCGGTGGAAACCCCAGAAGGTCCCAACGCCGGTTTAATCGGTTCCCTGGCCACCTACGCCCGCGTCAACGACTACGGTTTTATTGAAACCCCCTGTTACGCGGTGGAAAATGGCCGAGTCCGCTACGATCTCCCCGTTAAATACCTCACCGCCGACGAAGAAGACGATCTCAGAGTCGCACCGGGAGACGTGGCCACCGATGAAAATGGTTATATCCTCGGCGAAACTATCCCCGTGCGCTATCGGCAGGAATTCTCCACCACCTCCCCCGAACAAGTGGACTACGTTTGTGTTTCCCCCGTCCAAATTGTCTCGGTGGCCACTTCCCTGATTCCCTTCCTCGAACACGACGACGCTAACCGCGCCCTGATGGGTTCTAATATGCAACGACAAGCGGTTCCCCTGCTGCGTCCCGAACGTCCCCTGGTGGGTACCGGATTGGAAGCACAGGCCGCTCGCGACTCCGGCATGGTCATCGTTTCCCGTACCAATGGGGTCGTTTCCTACGTCGATGCTAACCGGATTCGCATCAAAGTGGCGGATGAAGACAAAGAGATTTTTGGCAAGAGCGAGATCGAGTACGAAATTCAAAAATATCAACGCTCTAACCAAGATACCTGCTTAAATCAGCGTCCTTTAGTCTATCAAGGGGAACAGGTTGTCCCCGGGCAGATCCTCGCCGATGGTTCCGCCACCGAAGGAGGGGAAATCGCCCTCGGCCAGAATATCCTCGTCGCCTATATGCCCTGGGAAGGCTATAACTACGAAGACGCGATTTTAATCAGTGAAAGACTGGTGGCACAAGATGTCTATACCAGTATCCACATCGAAAAATACGAAATCGAAGCCCGTCAAACTAAACTTGGACCAGAGGAAATCACCAGGGAAATTCCCAACGTCGGTGAAGATGCCCTGCGAAACCTCGATGAACGAGGCATTATTCGCATCGGGGCCTGGGTAGAAGCCAGCGATATCCTCGTGGGGAAAGTCACCCCGAAAGGCGAATCAGACCAACCCCCCGAAGAAAAACTACTGCGGGCAATTTTCGGCGAAAAGGCCCGGGATGTACGCGATAACTCCCTGCGCGTCCCCAACGGCGAAAAAGGCCGGGTAGTGGATGTGCGGGTATTTACCCGCGAACAGGGAGATGAATTACCCCCCGGGGCCAATATGGTGGTACGGGTTTACGTCGCCCAAAAACGCAAAATCCAAGTGGGCGATAAAATGGCGGGTCGTCACGGCAATAAAGGGATTATTTCTCGGATTCTGCCCCTAGAAGATATGCCCTACCTCCCCGATGGTCGTCCCGTCGATATCGTTCTCAATCCCCTAGGGGTTCCCAGTCGCATGAACGTCGGTCAGGTGTTTGAATGTTTACTGGGTTGGGCTGGCGAAAATCTGGGCGTGCGCTTTAAGATTACTCCCTTTGATGAAATGTATGGGGAAGAAGCCAGCCGTTTGACCGTCCACGGATTGCTAGAAAATGCCTCGAAAAAACCCAATCGTGATTGGGTGTTCAAGGAAGAACACGCGGGCAAAGTCACCGTTTACGATGGTCGCACCGGCGAACCCTTTGACCGTCCCGTTACCGTCGGTATGGCCTATATGTTAAAACTGGTTCACCTGGTTGATGATAAAATTCACGCCCGCTCTACCGGTCCCTACTCCTTGGTTACTCAGCAACCCTTGGGCGGTAAAGCTCAACAGGGGGGCCAGCGCTTCGGAGAAATGGAAGTCTGGGCCCTGGAGGCCTACGGGGCGGCCTATACCTTGCAGGAATTGCTAACGGTGAAATCCGATGATATGCAAGGACGGAATGAGGCTTTAAATGCGATCGTAAAAGGCAAGCCGATTCCCCGCCCGGGTACGCCAGAATCCTTTAAGGTTTTGATGCGAGAATTGCAATCCCTCGGCCTCGATATCGCCGTTCACAAGGTGGAAAATGCCCCCGATGGTACTTCCCGCGATGTGGAGGTGGATCTGATGGTCGATGTCGGTCGTCGCGCCCCCTCTCGCCCCACCTACGAATCCTTAACCACAGAAGACCTTGAGGAAGAAGAATCGGAAGTGTAATTTCAGTTATCAGTGAGCAGTAATCAGTAATCAGTGAGAAGTCAGTAGTCAGGAGACAGGAGAGAATTTTCCAGGAAAAAGCAAAAAAAAGGACAGTAAAGTAAAAATTTGCCTATTCCCTATTCCCCGTTCCCTATTCCCTGTTCCCTTTTCTAACTGAATGCTGAATGCTGAATGCTGATAGCTAATAGCTGTTTACTTGTTACCCGGATCGAGATGTTTTATAACCAAACTGTTGACAAAGGAAAACTGAAAAAACTGATCGCTTGGGCCTATCAAAACTACGGTTCGGCGCGCTGTTCACAAATGGCCGATGAATTGAAAAACCTCGGTTTTCGTTTCGCTACCAAAGCAGGGGTTTCCATTAGTGTGGATGATTTAACCGTACCGCCGGCTAAACGACAAATGATCGAAAGTGCCGAACAGGAAATCCGGCAAACCGAACAGCGTTATGTGCGCGGGGAAATCACCGAAGTGGAACGCTTCCAAAAAGTAATCGATACTTGGAATAGTACATCTGAATCACTTAAAGATGAAGTAATTCGCAACTTCCAAGTTACCGATCCCCTCAACTCCGTCTATATGATGGCTTTCTCCGGAGCGCGGGGCAATATGAGCCAAGTGCGTCAGTTAGTGGGAATGCGGGGATTAATGGCTAATCCCCAGGGGGAAATTATTGACCTCCCGATTAAGACTAACTTCCGGGAAGGATTGACCGTTACCGAATACGTTATTTCCTCCTACGGGGCCCGCAAAGGTTTAGTTGATACAGCCTTACGGACGGCAGATTCCGGTTATCTGACCCGTCGTCTCGTCGATGTGTCCCAAGATGTCATCGTCCGCGAGGCCGATTGTGGCACCAATCGTTACATCGAATTAACCGCCATGACCGATGGCGATCGCGTGTTAATTCCCTTAAGCGATCGCCTATTAGGTCGTTCCCTGGCCGAAGATGTGGTGGTCAATGGAGAAGTGATCGCCACCCGCAACCAGATTATCGATGACGAAACCGCCGAAAAACTAGGGCGACTCGTCGATAAAATCAAAGTCCGCAGCCCCTTAACCTGTGAAGCGGCCCGCTCGGTTTGCCAAACCTGTTACGGTTGGAGTCTGGCCCACGGTCATCCGGTGGATATGGGGGAAGCAGTGGGAATTATTGCCGCCCAATCGATCGGGGAACCGGGGACTCAGTTAACCATGCGTACCTTCCACACTGGGGGTGTATTTACCGGAGAAGTGGCCCGGCAAGTGCGGAGTCCCTTCGAGGGAAGCGTGCGTTTTCTGCCGGGGTTAAGTATCCGTAACGTGCGAACTCGCCACGGGGATGAACGGGACCAGGTGGAGGCACCAGGAGAAATTAAATTAACACCCAAGGATAAAACTAAAGAAACTGTCACCTACTCTTTGACTCCGGGATCACTGCTATTTGTCACCGATGGGGCAACGGTAAGCGAGGAACAGTTACTAGCGGAAATAACCTCCGATAAAGTCCAAAAATCCACGGAAAAAGCCACAAAAGACGTAACCAGTGACTTAGCCGGCGAGGTGCTATTCTCGCAATTAGTCCCAGAGGAAAAAACCGATCGCCAAGGCAATACCACCCGCATCGCCCAACGGGGGGGATTACTATGGATTCTCTCCGGAGAAGTGTATAACTTGCCAACCGGGGCCGAACCCGTGGTCAGTAACGGCGATCAAGTACAAGTGGGGGATGTTCTAGCGGAAACTAAGTTAGTATCCACTAACGGCGGTTTGGTGCGTTTAGCTCCCAATAGCCGGGAAATCGATATCGTCACCGCTTCCGTGTCCTTGGATCAGGCCGAAGTAAAAGTAGAGAGTAGTGCCGGTCGGGAACAGTTTATTATTCATACGGGAGATGGTCAAAGCTTCCTACTGAAAACCACTCCGGGGACAAAAGTACAGAATCATGCCATTGTCGCCGAGTTAATCGATGATCGCTATCAAACCCACACCGGCGGGATGATTAAATACGTCGATATCGAAGTCGCCAAAGGCAGCCGTAAACAGGGTTATGAAATCACCAAAGGCGGCACGATCCTCTGGATTCCCGAAGAAACCCACGAAGTCAATAAAGATATTTCCCTCTTACAGGTGGAAGATGGGCAGTATGTGGAAGCAGGGGAAGAAGTGGTTAAAGACATCTTCTGTAACTGTAGCGGTGTGGTGGAAGTGATCCAGAAAAATGACATCCTCCGGGAGATTATTGTCAAACCAGGGCTGTTATTTATGGATCTCGAACCGGAATCCTCCGGAATTGCCCAAGAACAGTTAATTTACCCCGGGACACAGTTGACTCCCGAAGTGACGATCGAGGAGTTACGGCAAGCGGAATGGGTGGAAACTAACGAGGGTTTGGGATTACTGCTGCGACCAGTACAGGAGTTCGCCGTAGAAGACCAATCCACTTCTCCCACCCAAGGTTCCGCTAACCAAGAAGGAGGACGACATATCGAACTGCGATCGGTGCAGCGCATCTTCTTTAAAGACGGGGAAAGAGTTAAATCCGTCGAGGGTTGTCAACTGATCAGCACCCAATTAGTCCTCGAAATTTCCAGCGAAGAACCAGAATCAGTCTCCCATCTGACGGCCGATATCGAGTTAGAACCGATTGAGGACAGGGATTGTCAGCGTTTACAGTTAGTTATTCTCGAATCTCTGGTGCTGCGTCGGGATAGTGATAATGATCCTTTAGGCGGTAATATTCAGACTCGCGTTCTCGTCCAAGATGGCGATGAAATCCCACCGGGGGCAGTGGTGGCCCGGACTGAGATTCAGTGCAAGGAAGCTGGAGAAATTCGCGGGATTCGCAAGGGTAGCGAACCGGTACGCCGTCTTTTAATTGTCAGTGACCGTGACGAGTTTATTCTCCCGCTCGCTGTTGCTCCCACCGTCAAAGCTGGGGATCTGGTAATCGCCGAAACCGAGATCGGCGCTGGAGTTTTAGCCCCCAATTCCGGTCAAGTGCTGGCCGTTGACCAAACCACCACCGGCTATGAAATCCGTCTGCGTAAGGCCCGACCCTACCGAGTATCGGCGGGGGCGATTCTGCACATCGATGAGGGAGATCTGGTCCAACGGGGCGATAATTTGGTGCTGTTGGTGTTTGAACGTTCGAAAACCGGGGATATCATTCAAGGTTTACCCAGAATCGAAGAACTGCTCGAAGCACGCAAACCGAAGGAGGCTTGTGTACTAGCACGCAAACCGGGAGTTTGTCAAGTGGAGTATCAAGATTCTGAGATCGTCGATATTAAGGTGGTCGAGGATGACGGCACGATCAGTGAATATCCGCTTTTAGGCAGTCAAAACCCCCTGGTGAGCGATAATCAGCGTATCGATGTGGGTCAGGCGTTAACCGATGGTCAGGCTAATCCCCACGAGATTTTAGAGGTGTTCTTTAATTATTATGTGGATAGCTTGGGCAGTTACGAAGCGGCCTTAAAAGCCTTGGAAAAAACCCAGATGTTCCTCGTTGATCAGGTACAGTCGGTTTACCAATCCCAGGGGATCGATATTGCTGATAAACACATCGAAGTGATCGTGCGTCAGATGACTTCTAAGGTGCGGATCGATGACGGTGGCGATACCAGTATGTTACCCGGGGAATTGTTGGAATTGCGACAGGTGGAGACGGTAAATGAAGCCATGTCAATCACCGGTGGGGCGGCAGCTAAATATACGCCTGTACTACTGGGAATCACCAAGGCTTCCTTGAATACCGATAGCTTTATCAGTGCCGCCTCCTTCCAAGAAACCACCCGCGTCCTCACGGAAGCGGCGATCGAAGGCAAGTCCGACTGGTTACGCGGTCTCAAGGAAAACGTGATTATCGGTCGTCTGATTCCGGCGGGTACTGGCTTCAATGCCCACGAAAACATGGCGGGGGTCAGCGATTACACCCCCCCGGAGGAGGAATATAACTACAACAACAATCGTGGTTATTACGCTCCTCCCGGCGGCCTCGGTTTCCCCCCTCGTCCCGGTTTCGGCGACAGTAGTGAGGATAGCGATATGATTCTTGACGATCAAACCGCTCGCGCCTACGCTGAGGGTGATGTGGTTGATTTAGAGGATGATGAAATGGCTTTCCTATCTTCCCGCGGCAGCAGTCGCCTTAGTCGCCAACCCATCAGCGACAGCTGGTCAGAAGTCGATGAGGAAGGGGGAGAGGAGGATTTTGAGGGGGATTACGAAGAAGAATAATCGTCTGTAGATATCTTAAAAGGAGGAGTGGCAGGAAAAACCCTTGTTATTCCCCAAAAACCTCCTCCTTTTCCCGACAAACTCCCTAATTTTTTAGCTAACTCACCAGAGTTTGGCAATAAAAGAAGGCAGCTTTTTTTGTCAACTGGAAAGGAGACAAAGTAAGGATTTTCTGAATTTTCTCTCAAGTCGGGATGACAGGATTTGAACCTGCGGCATCCTGCTCCCAAAGCAGGCGCGCTACCAAGCTGCGCTACATCCCGAAGTAAACTCTTTTTTTAGTATAGCCTAAGAGCCGCATTATTAATCGGGATACCAAAACATCCCTTTGATACCTTCGGGATCGAGAACAAAACCGAGACGACGATAGAAATCCACCACCTGCGGATCGGCGAAAAGAGTTATATTACTGATATCCTCACCCCGCAACTTCCTGATCATAAATTTCATTAATGCTTTACCAAAGCCTTTACTTTGATAGTGAGGATGAACAACCACATCCCAGACCGTAGCATTAAAAGCGTGATCGGAAGTGGCACGAGCAAAACCCACTAAACGACGGCGATTACCTCGCACTTCCCACATCGACACCACTAAAAAACTACATTCGATCGCTTTTTTAACTTTGCGTAAAGGACGACGGGCCCAACCTACCGAGTCACAAAGTTCTTCTAACTCATATAGATCTAGCTCTCGATCGGTACTAAAAAATACTCGCGTCTGTCCGAGGTCATTCTGGGCAACCTCTACCAAGTCTCCCGAATAGTCAGGTGATGCAGTGACTTCCGAGCTATTAAATAATCTTTTCCAAAAAACCATGCCGGGGGGCTACTGCCTCAATATTATCCTTTTAGCCTAGTATATTTTATTTTCCCCTCTCTAAGAACAATCGGGCAACCGGAGTCCAAATGTGATTGGGTGAGTACGGAGAGGGTGGGATTTGAACCCACGAACCATTGCTGGTTACTCGATTTCAAGTCGAGCGCGATCGACCACTCTGCCACCTCTCCAAGGCAGCTAGACCTATATCCTATCATTAGATTCCTTGCATAAATCAAAAAATTTTCCGCAAGTGAAAGGAAAAGGTGTGCATATTAGACCTCTTGCAGAAATCAAAAATCGTTGTTAGGGTTAGGAGTCAGTAGTCAGGAGAATTAAGAATGAATAATAATCAATTAAATGGTCTATTTACAAATTTTATGCCATTTAATCCTTATTTTTGCCGTTTTTGAACCATGAAAAATTGATTAGGGTATGCTGAATAAATCTAAAAACCTTGTTGGATAAGACTTTTAGGCTTTTTTTCCCTCAAAAAGTGCCAGCCATTGCGGGGATCGGGGGCAAAATCCCTGGACTTTTTCCCTGAAAATTAGGTAACTGACTACCTCAAAATCGGTAAAACCCCACACCCCACACCCCCCAAGATGACCGACTTATTCCTTTAATTTCTGTAATTTTCGGCTTTCAAAGGGGAAAAATCAAATTAGAATGGGGAGGGGTGCCTTAAGATTGCTGTTTTGGCGTATAATCACCTCAATAAAATTTAGAAGCTCCTAGAGTTGATAGTTTTAAACATTTCTGTGAGGAAAATGTATTTATTATGAGTTCAATTATTGAAATCGGCGACCAAAAAATTAGCGAGTCAGAGGTATTGCCTCTTTTGGCAAAATATGGTATGTTACCCCAGTTAATCCGGGAAGTAATTATCGAACAAGCGATCGCCAATATCACCTGCAATCCCGAAGAAAGAAACGCGGCCTATTCCCGTTTCTATCAAAATAATCAAATTGCCAACGATGAGCAAATGAAATCTTGGTTACAACAAAACGGGATGGATTGCGAGCAACTAGAATATCTAATTCTGCGGGACATTAAATTAGAAAAATTTAAACAGGAGACTTGGGATAACAAAGTAGAATCCTACTTCTTGCAAGTCAAAAGTCAATTGGATAAAGTGGTTTATTCCCTGATTCGGACAAAAAATATCGGCATTGCCCAAGAACTATTTTTCCGGATACAGGATCGAGAAAATAGCTTCGCTGAACTAGCCAAAAAATATTCCCAAGGATCAGAAGCGGAAACCGGAGGACTGCTTGGACCCGTGGAACTGAGCACTCCCCATCCCCAGATCGGGCAAATTCTCAAAGCAAGTAAACCGGGGCAACTGTGGCCACCGACGCAAGTGGGAGAATGGGTCGTGATTGTCCGGTTAGAAAAATATTTATCCTGTGAATTAGACCCTCCCACCCGTCAACGCTTACGGAATGATTTATTCCAACAATGGTTAATGACTCAAATGCAAACAGTGAAATCTATCCCCGAATCAACCCCAGTCAATAGCGAGCAGGTATCGATTACATAGCATTTCCTTGCAAAACTGGGTAAAACCAGTCTTTTCGCCTAATTATTTGTCAACTTAGTCAATTTTCGCCTAGCTAATGAGTTATACCACTTTAGATTTTACCGCCTTTCTGGAGACTGTACAGCCCTTTGATCGCCTGCCCTTCGAGGTTAGACGTTCCCTCGGTCAGAAATTACAACCCTTTCGCTATGAGATGGGCAATGCCATACTCAAGTGCGATCGCTTACCCTCTCACCTCGTCCTTCTCTACGAGGGAGAGGCCAGACTTTTGGGTTACGATGCTAGGGTTAACAATTCGCTGCCGGTTACTTTGGCTAAATTGCAGCCAGGAGATTTATTCGGGTGGATGAGTCTTCTGCGCGCTACCCCCTGTGAAACGGTGATCGCTTCTTCGGAAGTCACGATCTGTTTAACCTTAAAAGAAGAGGATTTTTGGTCTTTAATCAATAATTACCCGGAATTTAAGCAATATTTCTTTGAACAAACCTCGATCGCTGAAGTTTATGCTGTCCTAGGTTCCTATCTTAATCAACAGGCCTGGGGTGGGGGAGACCTGAAAGAAATGGCACAGGCCCTTTTAAACAAAGCTTGTGTGTCCTACAACCAGATTAATGATGATTATATCTGGTTAGTCAGCGAAAATAGCGATAATTATCCTATCGGCACAGTTATCACCCAGAATAATCCGACTAGCACGCGCTTATTAGGTCTTTCCTCCGACCAGTTAGATGAATTCCTGACAGTTGCAACCGAAGCGGCTGCGGAAACAGAAACCGATGATATCCTAGAAACCCAAGTCATCAAGGGAAATAAACCCACCCAGGTATTAGATATCCCCCAAGGAAGAATCAGCGACATCACCAGCGATATCGCCGTTGAAAAAACTCTCCAGAAAAACCAGAAATCCTATCCCTTTTTCAGGGGAAAAACGGAACTAGAGGCGGTGAGTGCCTGTTTTCAGATGCTCTGCAAATATTTTAATATTCCCTTTCGCAAGGATGTGATCCAACGCATTCTAGGGGACCAACTGCAAAGAACTGGCAGCCTTTCCCTGCCCCTGTGTGGGGCTGTGGCCGAGGTAGTGGGACTCCATAGCCAATTAGTACCCCTAAATGCTTCTTCCTTGCCCAATATCAACCCTCCTGCCCTAATTCGCTGGCAAGACAGCATCGTTATCCTCTACGAAATTAATCAACGGGAAACCACGATCGCTGTTCCCGAACGGGGGATAATTAAACGCAAAACCAGCGAATTTCTGGAATCTTGGGGCGAAAAAGGGGAAGTAATTCTGCTCAAACCCACCAAACACACCCAGCAACAGCGTTTTGGCCTATCATGGTTTTGGCCTTCTGTCAAGAAACATAAACGAGTCTTAA
This sequence comes from Microcystis sp. LEGE 00066, assembly GCF_015207925.1. Lineage (NCBI taxonomy): Bacteria > Bacillati > Cyanobacteriota > Cyanophyceae > Chroococcales > Microcystaceae > Microcystis > Microcystis sp. LEGE 00066. The sequence goes on from NZ_JADEVX010000017.1 coordinate 18,288, forward strand.
TAGAAGTTTTTATTGCTTCTTTCTTCGTGCAGTTATTTGCCCTGGCCAATCCCTTGATGATTCAGGTGATCATCGATAAAGTGATCGTGCAGAATAGCCCAGAAACTCTGAATACCCTCGGGGTTTTCCTGTTAGTAATTGCCGTTTTTGAGGGAATTTTAACCTTTTTGAGGACATCCCTGTTTGTCGATACCACTAACCGCATCGACATGACCCTCGGTTCAGAAATTATCGATCACCTGCTGCGCTTACCCCTGAAATACTTTGAACGGCGACCTGTGGGGGAAATTTCGACAAGAATCAACGAATTAGAGAATATTCGGCAATTTTTAACGGGTACAGCCCTAACGGTGGTGTTAGATGCCATTTTCTCGGTTATCTACATCGTGGTTATGTTGATCTATAGCCCGATTCTAACCGTTTGGGCGCTGGGAGTCGTGCCGATTTTAGTTCTCTGCACAGCTATTTTCGCACCAATCGTGCGGCGACAACTGCGAGCAAAAGCGGAACGAAACGCCGAAACCCAATCCTATCTGGTGGAGGTGATGACGGGAATCCAAACAGTAAAAGCACAGAATATCGAATTGCGTTCCCGTTGGCAGTGGCAAGAACGTTATGCTCGCTATGTGGCCGAAGGTTTTCAAACGGTAATGACCTCAACTTTGGCCGGTTCCTTTAGTCACTTCTTTAACCAATTATCGGGTTTATTAGTGCTGTGGGTGGGAGCAGCCTTAGTTTTAGACGGACAACTCACTCTCGGTCAATTAATCGCCTTCCGGATTATCTCTTCCTACGTTACCTCGCCGATTCTGCGTTTGACCCAACTCTGGCAAAACTTCCAAGAAACCGGCTTATCCCTGGAAAGATTAGCCGATATCGTCGATACTCCCCAAGAAGCGGAACTCGATCGCCACAATATCCCCATGCCCTTAATTAAAGGCACTGTCACCTACGAAAACCTCGCTTTCCGCTTCAATCCCCACGGTGCCCTGCAATTGTACAACGTCAATTTAGAATTCCCCGCTGGCACTTTTGTCGCTTTGGTGGGAGAAAGTGGCGCTGGGAAAAGTACCATCACTAAACTATTAGCCCGTCTCTACGAACCAGAATCGGGACGGATTCTCATCGATGGCTATGATATCAACAAAGTGGAACTCTATTCCCTGCGTCGTCAAATCGGCATGGTTCCCCAAGAAACCCTATTATTTGACGGTACGGTACAGGAAAATATCTCCCTGACTAACCCCGATGCGACTGTGGAGGAAATTGTCTCGGCAGCAAAGGCAGCCGCAGCCCACGAATTTATTATGACCCTGCCCAATGGCTATAATACCCGCGTCGGTGAACGGGGGGCATCCCTATCGGGGGGACAACGACAACGGGTTGCGATCGCTCGCTCCGTCCTGCAAAGACCGCAAATTCTCATTCTTGATGAGGCCACCAGCGCCCTCGACTATAACACTGAACGGCAAGTGTGTCTGAATCTCAAAGAAGCTTTCAAGGATCATACGGTGTTCTTTATTACCCATCGTTTAGCTTCGATCAAATCCGCCGATATTATTGTCATGATGGATAAAGGGACAGTAGCGGAGGAAGGCACCCACGAGGAATTAATGGCGAAAAAAGGCCTTTACTATACTCTTTATAAACAACAGGATTCGCAAATCTAGTTAGTCAGGAGACAGGAGTCAGGAGACAGTAATCAGGAGTCAGAAGATTAGTTTTATTTATTCTCCCCACACCCTACACCCCATCACCCCACACCCACGAAAAACTTTTTCAGCAAACCCTAAATATAGGAGAATCCCCATGAACGGTAATTCTAACAACGGCCACAACGGCAACGGCAAAGGTAAAAGCGATGAACTGACCCAAGCGGGTAAAAACGTGGCCACTACCACGAAAAATAAAAGTATTACCCCTTCTTTACCCACTTTCAGCCCACCGGAACAATCGGTGATCCTGAAACAATCGCCCATTTGGTCACGGACGATTATCTGGACATTAATGAGTGTCACCACTGCCGCTTTAATTTGGTCAGCGTTCGCCAAAATCGAGCAGGTGGTCGGTGCCCAAGGACAACTTAAACCCCAGGGCAAAGTGCAAGAAGTACAAGCACCGGTGAATGGGGTGGTACAGGAAGTTAAAGTTAAAGATGGCGATCGAGTTAACAAAGGGGATGTACTGGTTTTAATGGATTCCAGTGCCTCGCAAGTGCAGTTAGAATCTTTGAAAAAAATTCGCGCCACTGCTGAGAAGGAAAATCAATTCTATCGTCTCTTAATGGCGCAGGATCTGACACCGGCAGCAGTGGAAAGTTCGATCGCTCAATTAAAATTACCGAGCGAAATCGCCGATTTAGCCCGTAATCGTGCCGCTTTGGTGGCAGAAAATCAACTTTATCAAGCACAGATCAATGAAGGTGCCTCTAGCTCTGCTCTACAAGGGGAAGAGTTAGCCCGTTTAGAGGCTGCCCGACGGGAGGCCAATTCTCGACAAGCGGCTGCTAGATTGGAAATGGAACAATTAGCAAAACAATTGAACCAAACCAGGGTACAGTTGGCCGATGCCCGCTCGCAATTAATCAAAGATCGTTTAGTCTTAGAAGAAATTAAGACTCGTAATGCCAATTCGATGAAACAGGGGCAAGAAGGCTTGGATATCGAGCGTAATATTCTTAAGGATATTGAACCCTTGGGGGATGAAGGTGCGGTCGCCCGTTATCAGATTAATAAACAAAAACAATCGGTAACTGATCGCCAGAATGAATTACAGCAGCAAGAGGCTAACGGCAAAATCGATCGAGAAAAACAAGAGAAAGAAGTACAAACCCGCATCGCCGAAATTTCCCGTTTGGAACAGGAAGAAAAGCGTTATTCCCTATTGATCTCCCAAGCGCGAGAAAAGCTGATTAATACCACAGTAATCACGGAAAAAGATGTGCGCGATAAAATGGCGGACAATCAGAAACGGATCGCTGAAATCGATAGTCAGATCAGTCGCGTGATCATTGATAACAACAAGCGCATTGCTGAGTTAGATAGTCAAATTAGTCAAGCACAACAGACGATTAAATATCAAAAAATTACCGCCCCCATCGATGGTGTGGTCTTTGATCTCAAGGCGCGGCCTGGGTTTGTTCCCCAACCAAGTCAAGCGGAAGCATTGTTAAAAATTGTTCCCGATGGCTGTCCCACCCAGATCAAAGATGCTGCTAAAGGTTGTTTAGTGGCAGAGGTGGACGTGACTAACCAAGACATCGGTTTTGTGCGCGTGGGACAAAAGACCGATATTCGCATTGATTCCTTTTCCTACAGTGAATACGGCGATATTAAGGGAGAAGTAATCTCGATCGGTTCTGATGCTTTACCTCCCGACGAAAATCACCGTTTTTATCGGTTCCCTGTCCGGGTAAGCTTGAGCAGTCAAGAGTTAGTTTTGAAAGATAAATCTACTCTGCCGCTGCAATCGGGGATGTCTGTGAGTGTCAACATCAAAGTCAATGAAAATCGCACGGTTTTGGGACTATTTACCGATATGTTCAATAAACAGGTGGATACTCTCAAACAAGTCCGTTAGGCGAAAAAATTCGGGGGTAGATCCTGCCAACGGCCTGATCCGATCGCGCTAATCGCTTCCGAGAGGTTAACCGCACCGGTATAAAGAGCGCGGCCCACGATTACTCCCGTTACTCCCAAAGGTTCCAAAGACAATAAACTCAGTAAGTCTGTCAGGGAACTAATACCCCCGGAGGCGATGACGGGAATTTCGACAGATTCGACTAATTCTCGCAAAGCGGCGAGATTCGGGCCAGAAAGGGTGCCATCTCGATGAATATCAGTGTAGATAATCGTGCTGGCTCCTCTTTTTGCCATATCTTGACCGAGTGCGATCGCATCTACTGAGGAAGTTTCTAACCACCCCCTGGTGGCTACTTTACCATCGCGAGCATCAATACCGACGATTATTTGCCCCGGAAAGCTTTGACAAAGTTCGCTGACCAATTCTGGCTTTTCTACGGCTACTGTCCCCAAAATCGCCTTTTCTACCCCGATTTTTAGGAGATTAGTCACCGTTTCTACATCCCGCAGTCCACCCCCCACCTGTACGGGAATGGCAATATCATTAAGAATTGTTTCAATGGTTGACAAATTAACCGATTTACCCTCTTTGGCTCCATCCAAATCGACTAAATGTAATCTGGTTGCCCCCTGATTGACCCATTCTCGCGCCACTATTGCGGGATTATCATTAAAAACCTGCGATTGTTGGTAATCTCCCTGATAAAGTCGCACACATTTGCCATCGAGAATATCAATAGCGGGGATAACTTCCATGTTTTTCTCAATATCTAACTAAGGAGCGTTTTTTATTATATATTACCAGCCTTGTCAGTTATCAGTTATCAGTTATCAGTTATCAGTTTTGAGTCTGATACCATTTTTCTTTATTCGCGTCACAACGAATGCAGGCTTGGCAACCATTCGAGCGTGGATGTCTGTCATGGATTTAGAAATTTGGTATGAGAGGGGAACAATCCCTCTCAACGCATTGTCCACAAAGGTTTTAAAGTGCCAGCCATTGCGGGGATCGGGGGGAAAATCCCTGGACTTTTTCCCTGAAAATTAGGTAACTGACTACCTCAAAACTGGTAAAACCCCACACCCCAAACCCCATACCCCACTCCCAGGAAAAGCTTTTTGCCGCAAACCATCTGTATTAAGTGTGCATGATCAAATGGCAGTAACAGTGCTGTCTTTTCACTGATTACTGTTTACTGATCACTGATTACTGATTATCGATTCCTAGGGGAAAAAATTCTTCTAGAATGATAAGTACATATACGAGAGGAATTATACTCATGTCTGCTGGGAAGTTTCAAACAGCCGCTTCATTATCCGATCGAGAGCTAGAAATACTCGATTTAGTGGCTAATGGTTTAACTAATCAAGAAATCTCGGAAAAGCTGGAGATTAGTAAGCGTACCGTTGATAATCATATTAGTAATATCTTGACGAAAACAAAAACCGATAATCGGGTGGAATTGGTGCGTTGGGCATTGCATTGGGGTAAAGTTTGTCTGGATGATATTAATTGTTGTATCCTTCCTTCCCCGGCGCTGACCGATGATCAGGTTTCCTAAACTTCTTCGACTTTTGCTTGCGGTTAATATCATCAGTCTGGGGGGATGTAGTGATGCGGGTTTTGTCACCCCTCCCCAACAGCTTTTAGGAAATACTTTAAATACCCCTTCCTCGGAAAATAATCCCCGTTTTAACTACGATGGTCGTTATCTGGTTTTTGCCTCCGATCGCAGGGGTCAACGAACGATTTATTTATTTGATCGAGTGGCTAATCGTTTAGTTCCCCTACCGGGGTTAAATCAAGCAAAAACCTATCAAGATCAGCCAGATATTAGTGCCGATGGTCGTTATATTGTTTATGTGTCGGAACAGTCCGGTAAACCCGATATATATATTTATGATCGACAAACTCTGCAAGCAAAAAATCTCACCGAAAATATCTTAGGAGAAGTGCGTCATCCGACGATTAGTGGTAACGGTCGTTTTATTGCTTTTGAAAGTAATCGTTTCGGTCAATGGAATCTGGAAATATTCGATCGAGGTGGCGAAATTTCTCCTTCTTTACCCCCGATAAATTCTTCCCCGTCCCGATAGTATTGGGAGAGAAGGGAGAAGGGTGCGGGGAACTCACAGGTGTAGGTATTTTACAAACCTGTGAAGAGAAGACAAGGAGGACAAGGAGGGAAAGTGGACAAGGAAGTTTTTAGGCGCAAAGAGCAAAAGTGAGATGAGGAAGTATTAACGGCAAGAGTAGATTTTGTCAGAGACTGTTGTGGAAATAAACCATTTAAAGAAATAGCGGCTCTTCTCGTTTCTGTTCAGTATTTTTATCAGCTACTAATTGGGATTTTAAAGTATGATAACCTCTTTTACTACCAAAAAAATCTTTCTGTTTCTTTTGGTGGCGTTCCCTGGGAGTTTCCGTTACATCCATTACCGTTACGACCGGTATCTCTGCTTGATTTAGTAGAGCTTTTTTTCCTTTTAAACGGAAGTTTCCCGATGGTAAAAGCATCCGTCTTTTTGAATTGTCCATCTGGTAAGTTTTGATAATCCATACTTTTGCTAATAAACATAGCAAAAGTATAGATGATTTCCTGACCTAAGATCACATTTTATTCTTTTTTCCACTTCCATCTAAAAATCGAGAAAAAAGAAAAACGCTGCATTATACCATAAAAAAATTATGTAAGAGGTTTATTCTTTGACAATAGAGTTGAATTCCTTGCAGCTTGGCTAAGGAGAATTTGGGTTTAATGGGAAGGAGCAGTAAAGATATAAAACTCATCCGCAGCAAGCGATAAACAAGGATAGTTAAAGTCGTATGTTTTTCGAGACTGAGAAGATAACCATAGATATTATGAGTTAGTCTTAGATAACCATAGCGTCGGGTGATAGAAGATGGTTCATGAATAATTTTAATCTGATTGGTAACAACGACTAAATAGCCTTGATTTGCGTATCTTCGGGAAAAATCAAAGTCTTCGTAGTAGAGAAAGTAATCGGGATCAAAATGGGGACAAGTGGAAAAATTAGAGAAATTAATTAATAAACTGCATCCCGTCACCCAGTCAGGAATAAGATAGGGTTTATTTCCATAGTCTAAGGATTCCTCTACCACGTTAATTGTGCCGATTTTAGCATTAAATTTTCCCCAACCAAACCAGATTTTACCATCCGGTTCGTAAATTTCTGTACCAGCGATGGCAACTTCGGGATATTGCTGAAAAAATTTGCTTGCTTTCTCCAGAGAGTCCGGTAATAAGTAAGCATCGGGATTAACTAACCAAACGATAGCTTCTTTGTCTTGTTGATAAATCCAATCAAGTCCTAGATTACATCCTTTCCCAAATCCTAAATTTTCTCCCGCTTCAATAATCTTGACTCTTTGCGCTGCTAAAGATTGGATATTTTTATCTTCAGTGGAATTGTTAATAATGATGAGAGTAGCAGATAAGTTATCGTTGAGGGAAGCGATTAAACGCTTAATTAATGCCCCGCAATTGTAGTTAACCGTCAATAGATAAATCATTACAGATAAAAGGTAGGAGTCACTGGCAATTAATAATGGTTAGAGAATAGCTTTTCCGTACTAATTACTTTTTTTGGAGAGGACAGAGATTATACTTTTCAATTTTACTGGAAAAGGGTTGACAATTTTGGAAGTCAATCTCTAGATTTTCTTTAGCTAAATCCTTCCCTAGCTCTGGAGATTTGCTATTAAAGTCAGTCATCAGAATATAGAGATTACCCACGGTGGTTTCTGCGATAAACTTTTCAGCATTTTTTCGCATTAAAGTTCCCTCACTAACTCCCATATTTCCTCGCAATCGCACAAAACGAGTCGAAGCGGGAAAATGGGGAACTAGATAACCCGTTCCTTCATCTCCCCACATAACAATCGTGGAATTTTCGTAGGGTTTTAATGCTTGACTATCGATACCAAAGTAATTATCTGACCATCCCATTCTCCACCAGTCTAAGGGTTTGACTGTAGCGGCAATTAAGGCCAAAATAGCGATCAAGATTATAAAAACTGTCCTTTTATGAGGATAAAGATAGGCAATGATCAGGATAATTAAAACTGGTGTAATTAACTCTAAAACTATCAAGTAACGATAGATAGAAAAACCCTTTAACCAGATCAGATAGGCACTACAATAAAAAGGTAATAGAAATCCGAGAATGGGTACATGGACTAAATTATTTTTTTGCTCTAGAGAACGGCGAGAGGTGTACTGATAAATAATCACTCCCAGAAGAATGACAATTAAAAGATAGGCAATGGCAAAACGAGTCTCTTTAAATTTTACCTCAGCCACTAGAGTTTGTTCCTGCACAAAATAAAAGGGATAAAATAAAAATTGCCAAACATCTTTCGGTAAAAACCGGGTATCTTGCAGGTTAAAATCTGTTTCGATGTAGGGAGATTGAAAAATTTTGTTGAAAAAGGGAAAAAGGGGATTAGCAAAATTAGTCCACATCAGGATTATCCAATAACCCATCGTCAGGGAAAAACCCACAGCCATAGAGAGAATTAAAGTCAGAAGATTACGCAGCTTTTCTTTGATGGTATTGGTTAAAAAACTAATCGCCACGATTAAACTGATACTATACAGTGCCGTGGTCAATTTTAGTCCCGTTGCTAGTCCTAAAAGCAATCCTGCGAAAATTATCGTTTTAAGCTTAACTGGTTGATTACGACCAAGACAAGCGATAATCAAAAATAATCCTGCCAAAACAAAAACACTGCTGGTACTATCTCCGATACTGGTTCCTAATTCGGAAATATAGGCTGCGCCAAAAATACTGGTAATCGCTGCCGCTATGCTTAAAGTTATCTTGTATCTTTCGCAAACCTTATCAAAGGAGTGATAAGTGATTAAATGAACTAACCACTGATTTAAACCGTGAAATCCTCCCAAGAAAAACCCAACCACCACCGGAGGTAGTTTTAGGTAATAGATAGCAACAAAAAAAGGAACATCCATCAAAGGATTAAAGAAAGTTTGTATCTGTGCTGGGAGGACATCATACTTAAAACGTCCCGTTAATAACATATAGGGATTATAAAAATGATAATTGCGTAAATCCCAGCTAACATCTTGACCTAAGATAACTGATAAAATCCCTAGTCCGATAAAATAAACTACTGCCCAGAGGAGGGGATGAGTCAGGTTGAACCGTTTTAATAATGTCATAACTTAATCAATAATTCTGGTGAATTTGACGAGAAAACTAACCCGTTTTTGTGCCATTAGACTAATTAGTAGCTCTGGGACGAGTCGGACTTTTAGCTGATAGCTTTTTACTTGATATACCATGTTTGGCTAACAAATACAAACGGAAACTTTTAACTCCCAAAAACGTCCTTAGGCGAGTTGACCAAATTTTGATATACTAAGGTGATAAAATTGCCCACCATACTGACTCGATCGCCCATGAAGTCCAGAAAAGGGTTAATCTCGGTCAAGCAAGCTTATCTAAAAATTCTATCGGTCATCCTAGTGCTGGCGATAATCGGTTTATCGGTAGTCGGAAACTATGGTATCACTTGGGACGAACCGATCGAAGTGGATATGGTCAGTCATAATCTCGAATATATCCGAGAAAACAAGCCCATATCAGAAATGTCGCGTCATTACGGCTTTTATTTTAACTACATCTCCCAGCTCATCTACGAGAGCAAAGAAAAATTTTTCCCCGCTACCCCCAATCTTCCTCCCAATCCCACTGATAAGGATAAATGGCTATCGAGGATCTGGCAAATAACCCGGGTTAAGCACGTCGTCACCTTTCTTTTTTCCCTGATTACCTATCTATCGGTGGTGGGAATCGTCGCTATCCTAGCAGGAATCGAATCTGCTTGGTTAGGTGCGCTAATTTTAGCCCTATTTCCCGCTTTTTGGGGTCATAGCTTCTTTAATCCCAAAGATATCCCCTTTGCAGCCATGTTCACCCTCGGAACCTTCGCTGGTTCCCTATTACTAGATAAATATTTTCAGTCCGAAAATCAGGCTATTAAACTAGGATTTAACCGTTTAACCGTTTATTCTTGCCTCTACGGGATTCTCGCTGGTTTAATCACCGGAATTCGCATCGGTGGCTTTTTTATCCTCTTTTATCTCATCTTCGCCCATCTGGTGGGCCGATGGGATATCAAAACCCTCCCCAAAACTGTCTGGCGTTTTCTGCCCCTATACGCAGTTATTATACTTTTTTGGGCAATAACCACCTATATTGTCCATCCTGCCGCTTGGAGAAACCCGATTACTTGGTTTATCGAAGCGATAACTCTCATGTCCAAGTTTAACATCTGGGATAATACGGTTCTCTTTGACGGTCAAAATATCCCCGGTCGTTCCCTACCTTGGTACTATCTACCCCGGCTATTTTCCCTCACCACCCCCGTCCTCCTGCAAATCGCCGTCCTATTGGGTGTAATGGGGATTTTGACAAAAATGACCAAATTAACGCCAAGCCAGCGTGCTTGCGCCCTAATCACCCTACTGCAAGCGTTTTTACTGCCTAGCGTTGCTATCCTGCGTCAATCCACTCTCTACGACGGCATCCGTCACTTTTTATTTGTCATTCCCGCCCTAGCAGCGATCGCATCTACGGCCATTATTTGGACATACCATAAACTCAAGCGAAAGTCAATAAAAATCTTTCTAACGACCCTGCTAATTCTCAACTTTAGCGTCATTGTCTATGACATGATTAGCCTGCATCCCTACGAGTACACCTACTATAATCGCGCCTACGGAGGCTTAAAAGCTACCCAAGGTCAACAGGAAACCGATTACTGGGGATTAAGTCTCAAAGAGGGGATGGAATGGCTTAATCAAAATGCCGCCGCTAACTCTACCATAGTCGTTGCCGGTCCGATGTTTGCGGCGGAAATGGTACAAGACTACCAAAAAAACTTGACAATGATCTATCGAGATGACTTTGCTTGGGGAAAGGCCCCCGACCCCGATTATTACATGGGTTTATCCCGATACGATTATTTCCAAGCTTTCCCCCATTGTCCCACTGTTCACGCTGTCCAACGCCAAGACACCCCCCTAACCATCATTAAAGATTGTCGTCAGCCATGATCGAAATGACCGCTATTCCGCCGATTTCCTTGCAAAACTACCGTATCGCTGCGATTATTCCCTGTTACAACGAAGAACTAACGATCGCTAAAGTGGTCTCGCAATTTCAAACTTTTTTACCAGAAGCGGCAATTTATGTCTATAACAACCGCTCTACCGATGATACCGTGACGGAGGCCCTGAAAGCGGGGGCGATCGTTCGTCAGGAAATCCAACCGGGAAAAGGCAATGTTGTCCGGCGAATGTTTGCCGATATCGAGGCCGATATCTATATTCTCATCGATGGTGATGATACCTACGAAATTGCGGCAGTACGACGCTTAATTGAACGAATGCTGCGGGAACAATTGGATATGGTCGTCGGTGCGCGTCGGGAAGCGGTAAAATCCTCCCAGGCTTATCGCCGGGGTCATCGCGCCGGTAATCTATTTTTAACGGGATTCGTGAAATTTCTGTTTGGAGCGCGTTTAATCGATATGCTCTCCGGTTATCGTGTCTTTTCTCGTCGTTTCGTCAAATCTTTTCCCGCTTTATCCAATGGTTTCGAGATTGAAACAGAGTTAACTATCCACGCTTTAGAATTAAAAATTCCCTTCGCTGAAGAACCAACCCTCTACGGGGAACGTCCCGAGGGTTCCCAAAGTAAGTTAAAAACCTTTCAAGATGGCTGGCGGGTATTGGGAACCGCTATCCTACTATTTAAAGAAATTCGTCCTTTTCTCTTTTTTAGCCTTGTCTCGCTAATTTTGGCGGTTATTTCCCTCCTCTTAGCGATTCCCGTCCTGTTTGAATACCTCGAAACCGGCTTAGTACCACGTTTCCCCACCGCTATTTTATCGGCCTCGATCATGCTTTTAGCCTTTTTAAGTTTGACCTCTGGCATGATCCTCGATTCCGTCTCCCGGGGACGAAAAGAGATGAAACGAATGGCCTATCTAGCTAACAGTTGGCTGAAAGCTTAGGGAAAAAAGCTCCCTAAACATACAAGTTTAGGTCACATCTCCAGTTAAACCGTCTCTAACCGTTGCAGCACGGAGGAGGGTTTTTTGTCAATAAATTCCGCCGGCGGAATTTGATATTTATTCAGATTGGCTAATTCCTGTAGTTGGCTGATGGCTTCCGCGCCTTCGAGTTTCATTAACTCTCGATCATCGCGCATTTCTGTCCAGGTGATGCCGTAATCGGACACGAGAAACCGAATTAGATGGGTTTCACCCAATCCCACCATAAAAGATGCGCTATTCATTTGACCGCCACAGGTGTAGCAAGATGCTAGATAACCTTGATTTTCTAAGGCGATCGCTAAAGCCTGTAAATCCATGACTAAGTCTTTGACCAGTTGGCGATGCTGTTCTGCAAGTCGTTTAAACACAATTTTCCTCCTGATAACACTCCTCAAGTATAAAACCTTAACACTTTTTTAAGATTCTTTTCTGAGAAAATAGGGTATGTGAACTAAGTTTTCTTACGGATGGTAAGTAACAAAATGTAAAGAACCCTAAATCTAGGGTAGCGTAAATTTCTGAGATAGCTAAGTATATATAACTACAGAGCCACCAGTTTATCCATCTTTCCACCCCCTCGATCCCAACTATTCCCATCATGCCTATTTTTAAAGTTTATGATCCAGTTTCGACAAAAAAGTTCGTAAATCTATATTGACAATTACATAAACCTATGCTTCTATGCCGGATGCGGAGGGGTGTGGGTTGTAGGGTGTGGGGTGTGGGGTGTAGGGTGTAGGGTGTGGGGTGTAGGGTGTGGGGAGAATAAATAAAAATAATCTCCTGTCTCCCTTCTCCTGACTCCTGATCACTGATTACTGATCACTGATCACTGATTGCTGATAAGATTGTTACGAAAATATAAACACGAAATTCTATAGTTAGCCATGACCCAAAACGGAAGCTCGAAGTCGATCGTTGTCTCTCCCTCGATCCTATCGGCGGATTTTAGTAAATTAGGAGCCGATATCGAGGCTGTGGATAAGGCAGGAGCCGATTGGATTCACGTTGATGTGATGGATGGTCGTTTTGTCCCGAATATCACCATTGGACCCCTGATTGTCTCCGCTATTCGTCCCTATACGAAAAAACCTTTAGATGTGCATTTAATGATCGTCGAACCAGAAAAATATGTGGCTGACTTTGCGAAAGCAGGTGCTGACATTATTTCTGTTCACGCTGAACATAATGCTTCTCCCCACCTCCATCGTACTCTTTGCCAAATTCGCGAACTCGGTAAACAAGCGGGTGTGGTATTAAATCCCTCCACTCCCTTAGATTTAATCGAATATGTGCTGCATTTATGCGATTTAGTCCTAATTATGAGCGTTAACCCCGGTTTTGGTGGCCAGAGTTTTATCCCGGAAGTTGTCCCCAAAATCCGTCAATTACGTCAAATCTGCGATGAAAAAGGCTTGGATCCCTGGATTGAAGTGGATGGCGGCTTAAAACCGGCTAATACTTGGCAAGTTCTCGAAGCGGGCGCTAATGCGATCGTAGCAGGTTCGGCGGTATTTAATGCCCCCGATTACGCAGCGGCGATCGAAGGTATCCGTAACAGCAAACGTCCCCAACCTCAATTAGCCACGGTTTAATTGCCGCAGGGGTGGGTTAGCTGTTGATTAATTAGGGTCTGCTGAAAAAGTTTTTTGTGGGGACAGGGTGTGGGGTGTGGGGTGTGGGGTGTAGGTTTTTACTGATTCCCATCTGGTCAATTACCTAATTTTCAGAGAAAAAGTCCCGTAATTTTCCCACGATCACTCCCATAACTGGTACTTTTTGATTGACAAAAAGTCTAAAAGTCTTACCCAACAAGGTTTTTAGATTTATTCAGCCAGCCTTAATTATCTTAGTATTGGCACTAACCCACTCTGCTGATTTGTTCTAAAACCTGCCGCCATAAACCCGAATTAGAGACGGCTAAAACTTCGCTAGAATCAGCTTTTAGGGGATTACCAGACCAATCGCTAATTATTCCGCCAGCACCTTCAATAATCGGGATTAAAGCACAAAAATCGTAGTATTTCAGGTCTGATTCCAGGATTACCATCGGCATGGCAGTGCAGCCAGTGGCTAACATCATATAGTTATAACAATCACCCCCAAAAGCGGTGCGTTTACAGACGCTTTGCAGCTGACAAGCGATCGCTTGTTGTCGTTCTGTGATAAACATTAAGGGAGTGGTGGAGGCTAAACAGGCATTTTTTAAGGCAAGTTCTTGATCTTGACAGTAGGGATTAACAATCATCTGGTTATTATAAAGACTCGCTTTTCCCTTCACTCCTAACCAGCGATCGCCTAAAATCGGTTGATCGACAATTCCTAAAATCGGTTGATTTTCTGCCACTAGGCCGATTAAAGTCCCAAAAATCGGTAATCCCTTGACAAAAGAGGATGTGCCATCGATCGGATCCAATACCCAATAACGACCACTTTCGGAGGGAATATTGGCTCCTTCTTCCCTAATAACCCCATCTTCGGGCAATTCTCGCTGAATAATCGCCACCATCGCCTCCTCAGCTTCTTGATCGGCGATTGTTACTATTGAGGAAACTTGATCGAGTTTTGTTTCGGTTTCTAGATGAGGCTGCCGAAAATAGCGCCGGATAATCTCTCCAGAAGTGTCCGCTAATTGATGAGCTAGTTGGATAGTGCGATCAATATTCATCAATAAAAGTTATCCATACAGGAAAACAATAATATTTATTTATGTTAAAGGGAAGTGGGGATTTAGCGGAAATTTCCCTATCACCCTAAATCCGGCTCTTCTAGGTTCTGTGTGATAAGTTTAACTTACATAGGATTGATCGATCTTTGTGTCCTTTGTGTCTTTGTGGTTCGTTCCACCCCCTCGCTAGGAGGAATGTATCTTAGAATACATTTTACCCACCAAACCTGGGAGAGCCTAAATCCCTATTGCCTCTTGGATAGTGCGATCGATATTCATCAATAAAAGTTATCCATAGTGGAAAACAATAATGTTTATTTATGGGAAAGGGAAGTGGGGGAAATTTCCCTATCAACCTAAATCCCTATTGCTGTGTCGAACCTAGAACCATCAATGGGGAACAGTTTGATTGTGACTCCATAATTAAGTTAGTCAACGATCGATTCAATCTCAAGACGAGAAAAAATTAATCTATTTAGGAGTTTAGCTGATGACGGCTTTTACGGAAAATGACCTAAAAAGGTTAGAAAATCTGATTATCAATGGACAAAAAGCGATCGAAACTCGTTTAACCTCTTTGGAGAGTGGACAAAAAGCGATCGAAACTCGTTTAACCTCTTTGGAGAGTGGACAAAAAGCGATCGAAACTCGTTTAACCTCTTTGGAGAGTGGACAAAAAGCGATCGAAACTCGTTTAACCTCTCTGGAGAGTGGACAAAAAGCGATCGAGAATAGTGTCGGAGAGATCAAAAGAGAAATTCAGGTCTTAGAGATAGGACAGACGGAAATTAAGGGAGAAATCAGGACTTTAGACGCAAAAATCACCGGTTTAAATGAAAGAGTGAAACTCATCGAGGCATCCGTGGGAAAAATTCCCGATTTAGCCGAAAAAATTGGGGAGGTAAAAAACTGGAAACAGATCGGTATATCGATTGTGACTGCTTTTGTGGGTGGGGTAATTGGTTGGTTAATTCGGGGAAAATAAAACTAGGCAATGTAACATAGTATTAAGCATTTGTATATTTTTATTAATTTTTATGGAACAGACAGCTTTAAATCTGATCGCGATTACCGTTTTTTCGATCACTCTTTCCGTATTTGTCACCCCTTTGCTGTCTATTTCGCCTTTTGTCCCCGCTTTAGCTACTTTTAGCCTCTTGGGATTAGTTACCGTCGATACTCTCACCTTTAATAACCGAGGCGTGACTTTACTACTGGATGCTCTTTCTCCTAGTAAACACCGTCAAAGAGTTATTCACCACGAAGCTGGACATTTTCTCACCGCTTATATTTTAGGCATTCCGATCGCCAGTTATAGTTTGACCGCTTGGGAAGCCTTTCGTCAAGGCCAGGAGGGAGTCGGCGGTGTTCAATTTGACCTAGCAGATTTAGAGCAAAAAGTCAAGAACTTTACTGATTTTCCTGCTTTTTTAGAGCGAATTTCTACGGTGTGGATGGCGGGAATTGCTGCCGAAACCTTAGTTTATGGTAAAGCAGCAGGGGGAGAAAGCGATCGATTTTATCTGCAATCGGCCTTAAAATTAGCGGGGGTTCCTGAGAATAATTATGCCCAAAAAGAGCGCTGGAGTTTATTACAGGCAAAAACTCTTTTAGAAAAACAACAGACTGCCTATCAAGCTTTAGTGATAGCTATGGAAAAAAGGACCAGTGTGGAAGAATGCTGTCGGGTGATTAGTGAAAGTTTAGTATAACGGGAAAAGTAATCAGGGATGAATTTGATGATTTCCCCGTTAAATTATTTATGAATAATCAGAGCATTCAATCGGATCAGCGATTAGCTTTAATTGTGCGCGGAGCAGTACAAGGAGTCGGTTTTCGTCCTTTTGTTTATCGATTAGCAACGGAATTAAACCTAACGGGTTGGGTGAATAATACAGCAGCGGGAGTTTTTATTGAAGTTGAGGGCGATCAAGACAAACTAGAAACTTTTTTGAATCGATTATCTTTAGAAAAACCACCTCAATCGCTAATTGAAAATATTGAGACTCAATGGTTAAATCCTATCGGTTATCAAAACTTTACCATACGTCCTAGCAGCGGCGGTGAAAAAAATACAATTGTTCTGCCCGATTTAGCCACTTGTCCCGATTGTTTAGCCGATATTTTTGACCCGAATAATCGTCGTTATCGCTATCCTTTTACTAACTGCACTAACTGCGGTCCTCGCTACAGTATTATCGAGAGTTTACCCTATGATCGCAGTGCCACAACTATGAGGGGTTTTAATCAGTGTCCCGAATGTCAAAGGGAATACGAAAACCCTCTGGATCGCCGTTTTCATGCCCAACCGAATGCCTGTCCTAGTTGCGGACCCCAAATTAGTCTTTTAGATAGTCAAGGAACTGTATTAGCGGAAAAAGATCAAGCTTTAATCGCCACTGCTAGAGCAATTCAACAGGGAAAAATTATAGCGATCAAAGGATTAGGAGGATTTCACCTAGTTGTCGATGCAAGAAATACGGAAGCAGTGCAAAAATTGCGACAACGTAAACAGCGACCGGATAAACCTTTTGCCGTGATGTATCCTAATCTTGAGTTAGTAAAAAAACATGGTTATGTATCTTCTTTAGAATCGAAATTATTGCAGTCTTCTGCTGCGGCAATTGTCCTGATTAAACAAAGAAAAAATTATCTTTCTCCTTCGGTTTCTCCGGGTAATCCCTATCTAGGAGTCATGTTACCCTATACTCCCCTACATCATCTTTTATTAGCAGAATTAGGCTTTCCTATTGTAGCAACCAGTGGTAATCTAGCCGATGAACCTATCTGTATTGAGGAAAAAGAAGCTTTAGAAAAATTAGGAACAATTGCCGATTTATTTCTAGTTCATAATCGTCCCATAGTTCGACCAGTGGATGACTCTATTATCAGGGAAATGGCAGGAAAAGCGATGATTTTGCGGCGAGCGCGGGGATATGCTCCCTTTCCCGTTAAAGTTAATGAGGGAGATTTCCCTCCGATTCTGGCCGTGGGAAGTTATTTTAAAAATAGCGTGGCTATCTACCAAAAAAATCAAGTTTTTATCAGTCAACATATCGGCGATTTAGATACAGTTAATGCCGTCAATCATTTTGAAAATATCGTCGATAGTTTAAAAAAATTATACGAGTTTATACCGGAAATTATTGCCTGTGATGCTCATCCTGAATATCTAGCGACCAAGTACGCTTATAGTTTAAATTTACCCGTTATTCCCATTCAACACCATTACGCTCACGTTTTATCCTGCATGGCAGAACATCAGCTACAACCTCCGGTTTTAGGGGTTGCTTGGGATGGAACAGGATACGGTTTAGACGGCACAATTTGGGGGGGAGAATTTATCCATATTGCTGCCGATTCTTGGCAGCGGGTCGCCCATTTTAAACCCTGGCCATTACTGGGAGGAGAAAAAGCAATTAAAGAACCCAGACGCGTAGCTTTAGGATTACTAGAAGTTATGGAAAATACTGGTAGGATAAAATCAGCTTTTAGTGAACAGGAATGGTCTATTTTTAGGCAAATGTTAACCAAAAAAATTAATTGTCCTTTAACTTCTAGTGTCGGACGTTTGTTTGATGGTGTGGCGGCGATTCTAGGTTTATGTTATCAATTAAGTTTTGAGGGACAGGCAGCAATGCAGTTAGAATTTGCCCTTGATGGCATTAAAACGGAAGAGTATTATCATTTTTCTTTATCCTCCGACTCCCCCATAGTTATTGACTGGAATCAGATAATTTTAGGAGTTGTTGAAGATTTAGAAAAACAAGTACAAATCGGCATAATTGCCGCTAAATTTCATAATAGTTTAAGTGAGATTATTGTAGAAATTGCACACCAAATAGGTAGAGAAAAAATTCTGCTGACGGGAGGCTGTTTTCAAAATCGTTATCTGACGGAAAGAACAATTAATCGCCTACAAGCTTCGGGATTTCAACCCTACTGGCAGCAAACCGTTCCCACTAATGATGGTGGTATTAGCCTCGGTCAAATTATCGGGGCTTTTTCTAGACTCAAACAGTTCTAGATAGGACAAAACTAACTTCTTGGTTAGGACAGGCAAGAGGTAGTTATAAACCACAGAGACACAAAGAACACAGAGAGCCGATTTTTTTCTAGACTGTTGAGATGGTCGAAAATTGAGATTTTAGTTTAAACGATGCCACTCAACGATTTTATTGCCTACTTTCAAAATAATTGCTTGACCTAAACCGAGTTCTTGTGTCACATTAACTAGATGGGCGAAATTTTGACGGGTGATTGCTAGTCCCTCCAAACAAGCTAGACAATCGAGACAGAGAACCGTGGAAAATTCCCAAGTTTGCCGGTAAATACGGCAATTGTCCGGTAAAAAAGCCACAAGAGTGCGAAAATGACTCAAAGCGGCTTTCTCAAAATTGGCGCTAGTGCAGTCAAAAGACGAGTGCTGATAGCTCATAAAAACTTTGCCTGATAGGGAGAGAGCAGGGTTCCCCTCAGACTAGCACCTCGCTTCTGGGGATCACCTTCCCTTTAGAATTTCTCAATAGACTGGCAAATCCCCCCAGAGGGGTATCCTTACCCGCAAACAAATTGCTAGAAGCTAGGTTTCTTCCCGGAGATGGTGTACTTTAGATATTGATGTCCTTCCTGCTGGCAAGATAACCTGTAAATTTCCCCACTCGTCCCTAGCGATAAAAGGCTGTATTTAGTCAAAAATCAAGTGTTGACTTTAATGCCAAACTTGCCTAGTAAAAAATGATGACAGCCTCAAGTTGCCGCTTAACTACTTGACTAATTAACTGATAACTGGTAACTAAGATTATGAATAATGCAATTGTCAAACCGAGAGATGTACAAGTAGCACCTATTGCCGTCGATACTTTTGTCTTTCGTTCCCGCACTTGGGACCGGTTAAAATTCGAGATCGAATATGGATTACAAAAGGGAACTACCGCCAATAGTTATCTGATTAAAGGTGAAAAGGTCGCTCTTTTTGATCCACCAGGAGAATCATTTTCGTCCATATTTTTAGAGGCTTTAACTAAAAGAATCGATCCGAAAACTATTGATTATATTATCCTCGGTCACGTTAACCCCAATCGTGCCGTCACCCTCAAGGCACTTTTAGAAATCGCGCCTCAAGTCACTTTTGTTTGTTCCAATCCGGGGGCAATTTCCCTGAAAAAAATTCTCGAAACCGAAGCATTAAATCTGTTGGTTGTCAAGGGGGAAGAAATATTAAATTTAGGAGCAAACCATCAATTAGAATTTATCCCCACTCCTAACCCCAGATTTCCCGATCAACTCTGTACCTACGACAGCAAAACCGATATTCTCTACACCGATAAATTATTCGGAGCGCACGTTTGTGGCGACCAAATTTTTGATGAGGGTTGGAGCGTTTATAACGAAGATCGGCGTTATTATTTCGATTGTCTCATGGCTCCCTATGCCAGCCAAATTAGCAACGCTTTGGAGAAATTAGCCGCTAAATCGCCCTTATTTTATGCCGTTGGTCACGGTCCTCTGGTGCGTTACGCGATGCACGAATTGACCCTTTCCTATCAACAATGGTTAGCAGTACAAAAGTCCCAAGAGTTGACAATCGCCCTGATTTATGCTAGTGCCTACGGCAACACCGCCACCCTCGCTCAAGCGATCGCCATGGGGATCACGAAAGCGGGAGTAGCAGTGACGGCAATTAATGCCGAGTCCGCCGAACCGGACGAGATCAAAACGGCGATCGAAAAAAGTGTCGGTTTTATCTTTGGTTCCCCCACTTTGGGAGGACACGCACCGACTCCCATCCAAACCGCCTTGGGGATTACCCTGTCCAATGGCGATAAAAGCAAGCTGGTGGGGGTTTTTGGCTCCTACGGTTGGAGCGGGGAAGCGGTCGATCTTTTGGAAGGTAAATTCCGGGATGGCGGTTATCGCTTCGGTTTTGAGCCAATTCGGGTTAAATTTAAACCCACGGAGGCAATTTTAAAGACCTGTGAGGAAGCGGGAACCGATTTCGCTCAAGCAGTCAAAAAAGCTCGCAAAAGCAGACAACCGAAAACTAATGTTAACCAATCCCAAAGCGATCGGCGATCGCAGGCCCTAGGCCGTTTGGTGGGTTCTCTCTGTATCGTCACCTGCGAATTGGGGGAATTGCGCGGCGCCATGTTAGCCTCTTGGGTGTCGCAAGCGACGTTCACACCCCCCGGATTGACTATTGCCGTGGCAAAAGAACGAGCGATCGAGTCTCTGCTCTATAGCGGTACGCCTTTTGTCCTTAATATCCTCCAAGAAGGTCAACATTTAGCTTTAATGAAGCATTTTCTTAAACCTTTTTCCCCCGGAGAAGATCGTTTCGCTAATATCGAAACCACTAAAGCTGAGAACGGTGGTCCGATTCTAGCCGAAGCGCTCGCTTATCTGGAATGTCGGGTAGAACAACGAATGGAGTGCGGTGATCATTGGCTGATTTATGCAATCGCAGAAAAAGGCAAGGTTTTACACCAGGGTTTAACCGCCATCCATCATCGCAAATCTGGCAGTTATTATTAACTCATGGTGACGGGCAAGGGATCGCAAAAAACAAGGGTTTCGGCTGATCCCGAAAGTGAACAATACTCTCCCCTATCCTTCTGCTACTGTTTGTAAAACAAGATCAATAAATTTCTGGCTGTAGTATATGCCTTGTTGTTGCATCGTTTCTATGTAAGGTTTGACTGCAGCGATCTTTCCCAACTGTTTTGCTTTAATTAAAATACCGATCGAACCTGTAATTGGAATATTGAGAGATTTACACACCTGACGAGCCGCTAATTCATCGATAAGCACTAAAGAGGCTTTTTGTTCTAGTGCAAGGACGATGACTTCTGATTCTCCTCGATCCAGAGTCGGTAATAGTAAGGAAACCTGCTGTTGAGAGGCGATTTCTCGGACAGAAATCCACTGTTCTCGTAATAGATCGATCGAGCCAGTTTTCTCTTGATCGTAAGTGCTGATTTCAAGAGCTACTGCCTTAGGAATAACGATGCTTTTAACTATTTCTTGTAAAAGACCGAGTTGACCAATTTGCGCAAAAGCGATGAGGGGGAGTAGCGTTACTTACAATCATCAGGCTCCAGTTTTTCTATTCCCTTTAATTCAACCGCTAACGCCGATTCGTCATAATCAAACAATACAATCCCTTTTTTAGACAAAATATCCATAAATTCTAGGCGATTAATTCTCGCTAATTCCGCCGCTTTTCCTAAAGAAAGTCGCTTTTCTTGAAAATAATAAATAGCGGCCAGAAGTTTAATTTCTTGACCGAGTTCATCAATTCCTATTTTTAAAGCGGCAAGAACATCGGGAGAAAATTCTAGATTTAATGTTTCATTTTTCATTCTAAGTACCTAGTTAAAAATAAAGTTAACTTTAGAGACAAGGGAACTCCGGAACAGAGAACAGAAGGGTTTCTGACTTTTTTTAAGATGTCTCTTAATTATTACAGCTTACAGCGTTTCTCATAAGGATGGCAGCAATTCTCATTTTGAAACGATTTTGCCTTGTTTCAGCGATCTAGAGATTCGTTAAGAATTTTAACCCCTCTAGGTGCAAAGGTTTTAATGTCATGAAACCTTAAAATGAGAATTGCTGATAATACCTCCCATCGACTCTACCCACTTTATATCCATTTTGTCCTTAATATCCGGCAAGAAGGACAACATATAGCTTAAATGAAGCATTTTCTTAAACCTTTTACTCCAGGAGAAGATCGTTTCGCTAATATCGAAACCACTAAAGCTGAGAACGGTGGGCCGATTTTGGCCGAAGCGCTCGCTTATCTGGAATGTCGGGTAGAACAACGAATGGAGTGCGGTGATCATTGGCTGCTTTATGCGATCGCAGAAAAAAGCAAGGTTTTACACCAAGGTTTAACCGCCATCCATCATCGCAAATCCGGCAGTTATTATTAATTTGTCGTTATGATCATTTCAGGGGGTGTTTTCAGGCAGGATAACGCACCCTGATTGGTCTAATCTAATACTAAATCAGGCTAAATATCAGGATAGACACTCCCGCAAGTGCAGTGACTCTTAAATTATTACAGATGTATCAGCGGCTGCGTGTAAGCATCCCACCGAAAAACTAATGCGCGGGGGGTTTGGGGG
>NZ_JADEVX010000170.1:0-9210 GCF_015207925.1 Microcystis sp. LEGE 00066
TCTTTTGATATTAACTTATTTGTGCCTTAAGTCCTTTCCTGTATGAATTTCAGCTACTTTTGAGCTTAGGTACTCTCATTGAATTTTATTTTAAGTTAATTATTTGCATAACAATTCCCGAAGAGCCAATTTTTATTCCTTCGATAGATGAGTCCTCCAGAGTCGGCTAATGTGCTGTTAATTTGTTTAACAGTGCCAGTGAGAGTGACTTGTGTACTTTGGTTGTTACTGATGTCTTTGGCTGTCAATCCTTTAGCGACATTAGGCTTGATATTGAGGGTTCCATTGGTAGCTTTTAGGGTGATGGTCAAGGTTAAATTATCAGCAGATAAAAGGCTGATTCCGCTAATAGATAAGTTAGCATTCTCTTTAACTGTTTGAGAGCTAGGAACATTCAGAATTGAGTCTTTATCCTGAATTTTAATCGTAAAGGGTTTGCTAATTCCTCCATCCCCATCAGTAATTTTGAACTCAACTTGACGAGAGCCTATTTTGGGATTTCTAGATACACTTTGATAGACAATGTTGCGGACTAAAGCTTGTGCCGCTTCTCGTGTGGCGCTAGTATTAAATTTGACAAGTAAAGGTTCTGTCTCTTTGCCTCCCTCAAAACTGCCAATAATTTTACCTCCATAGCTTACATTATTGTCTTTTGTCCTAATTTCGTCCTCGCCATCTCCTTGATTACGAATTCCTAAATAATCGTCTGAAGTTCCGTTTGCTGTGAATTTTACTGTCAGTTCGCCTGTGTCGAAGTCAGGAGAAAAGAAATCATCAACACTGGCCGATTGAAGAAGGACAATACACTGATTTTCTTTGACGCAGTCTGTTATTTTCTCACTTTGTTTGTGCCAAGGATTAGCATAGTTAATAGCAGCCAATCCTGAAATGAGGAAAATTGCGGACATTAGCCACCACCAATCTGACAAGAATAACCAAAATTGGAGTCTCTTGGAAATGATGGGGATTTCCCGTTCTTCATTTTTCTTCCACTTGCGGAGGACAAACTTAAGTGCGTCTTGGCGTACTGTTCTCTGTTTCCGCGCTTCTGGTAATAAGTTAAAGGCTTTGTATAAAGGCCTTTGTCGTGATTCATTTCTGCTACGAGAAGATTGGTTAGTATCAAGATTCTGCATGGTTGGTTTCTCCCTTCAATTCTTGAATAAGTCGCTCTTCTTCTTGATCTAAATTGACAGCAAAAGAAGTGAAAGCAGCTAAAGCAACCTTCTGGGCTGCGGTTTTATGTTCTGGCTCTCTTACTTGATTTTGAGGTACTTCTGGCTCCATTCTCCGAATCCAGCGATACATTGCCTTTTCTATCTCTGTGAGGGGGCGCTCTGAATCTGTCCAAATTTGATAGGAACGTTCGTTAACTTTAATTTCGTCATTTCCTCCTGAAAGATTAGCACGTTGTTTGAGATAGATGTCAGTCAAAATTTTAATAAACTTTTCTGCTTCATTAGCTCTAAAGTTAGCTACTAAATTTTGGAGTTCAAATTCAATGATATTGAAATATCGAAAAGCTAGATTACAAATAGCAGAAATAACAGCCGCACGAACTAGCAATGATGGTTGATTATTTAAGATTTTTCCCAAGCGATTCAAAGCTTGGTTAACTGTAAGTTCATCGTTATTCGGATATTCAATAAGTCCATAGGTTAAGACAACTGTTTTTTGTAATGCCTCTTGTTTTCTCAATGTCTTTTCCCATTCGCTTGATGGGCTGGATTCTTGTTCCCATTCGTTGAGTAGTTGGCGAATCGTTGCTCGATTACCTGAAACATTATAAGCATTTGCTAAACTCAGAGCGATCGCGTGATTTAAAACATCTATATGTTTCTGTGTCACCTCTTTGAGCCAGTCTTTGAGTTGCTCTAGGTATAGGGGAACCAGGTAAAACAAAGTATGATAACCGAAATAGACATGAACGAGAGGAAATCTACTTTCTGAAAGCTCTTTCAACCAGTCTAAAAATTCAGTTCTCAGACAACTTGAAGTTTGATGATCGTCCCTAGCAGCATAACCCACGGCAAGAGCAACACTCGCGCCTATGCAATCTTCTTCAACAGAATCCTGCTTGTTTTCCCATAAATCATTGCTGCGATATACTGAAGTTAATCCCAGCATAATTTTTGAGGTAAATAAACAATCTTTGGCAATAAATTCCTCTAAGTTTTGAATTGATTGAATAAAATTATTATTGCCAATGTAATCGCTGTATTCCCTAAGTAATTCAGATTTCTCCTTGGCTGAATATGGAATAATTTTTTTGAATAATTTGATAAAAAGATTGACCACAAAATTAAGAACAAAAAACATTAAATTTTGTGGCTTTTTAACTGGTTCTGAAGTACGAGGTTTCTTTTCGTCTATCAATTCTTTTTGCTTATTGATAGTCAAGAAGTAGAACTGCTGAAGAGTTTTAAATAACTCTTGCTCACCTCCATATTGATACCATCGTTTAATTGCTCTAGCTGCCACATCCTGAATAGCAATTTCTCTCTGAGCGGCCAGTTCAAGTAAAGCATTTTGAACTTTACCTGTTGTATTCTTTGAAACCAAGCCAAGATCACTAATGGTCTCAATAATTACATTGTGTAGCTGGTTACGTCGGACAGAGCCTCCAGATAATTCCCAGTTGGAAAGATTTGATTGAACTGACTCTTTGATGAAATTAACTAGGGTTGGCAAAGTGGTGAGAATTTGGCGGCGATGGCTATCCCACGCAACCTCAAACAGTAGCCGACGTTCATTAGGACGATTTAGTGCTATTTGGCGAAGTACCAACTTATTTTCTATATCTTGTGTCTGGACAAATTTAAATCCATCAAGCTGGTTAGTTTCAACAATAAAATCAGTAAACTCAAAATAGTTGCTTAGGTTGATTAAATCACTATAATCAAGAGCCTGCAAGGAAGCGTCTCTTTTTTGCCAAACATCTTCTACAACCTTCTCTAAAGCAGCAAAAAATTGATCTTCAAACAGACCATCAAAGAGGCTCAAACCAATCGCTAACAACTGTTCCCGCGAACTCAAGTAAGTATTGTACCATTTCTTGAGACTTTCTCGTTGATTATTAGCTAAAGCAAAAATTTCTGTTAGTTTTTCTTGGTTTATTTTTTCGTTAATGTCAAGCTGATTTAAAATCCTCGCACAGTTATTTATGCCAGCAAACGTGACAATTTTTTGGTTGCCAAGTTGGACGAACAAATATTCTTTTATTTCGATATTTGTTAGTTCACTTGAAGGTGATTTATTAATAACTGAATTTAAGATTAGCTTGGTGTTAAAATTCAATTGCTCATACAGACTATTAACCAAACTTTCTGGAATATATATATCTTCTCTTTCTGGCTGCCACCAATAATTATCTAATCCTATCCCAGCCCACCTTGTTTTCGGATAGTCAGTGGTCGCTATAACAAAGTTTGTTTGAGCAGATTCTCGTAGTTTGCTCAAATCATTATTAATATTTTCGGGACTTATTGTATAGATTAAAAAGACTTTAACGTCATCTAAGTTGGTTTGATGATAAATTTCTTTGGCTAAATACCTTGCCAAATAGAACTTGTCATTGAATTCACTTCCTAAAACTAAAACATGATTCTGATATAACAGTCCGATAATCCTCTTAACATCTAATAATAATTTGGGAAAATCAACTAATGATTGCCATAGAGTTTCTGGAGATAAATGAATAAACCTACTATCTTCATTCCCCAGATAATTATAGGTATTTACTGCTTGCGAAATATTTCCAATTTCTATTTTTTCTGCTTGAAGATTTTCGACTGCCATTTGCCTTATTTCTTGAGCTTCTCTCTCATGATTAGTTCTAGCTCCACTGATTTGTGAATAAGGAATGACTGATTTTGGAGTACAATGTAGTTCCCAAATGTTATAATTTTTATTCATATAAGCTAACTCCATTTTTCCTTAAAAATTTCTGATCTTCTCTTTAATTATTGATCGATCATGGTTGAATTTAGATCCCATTAAATTTGTTGTGTCATATCTCCTATCTTGATGCTTTTGGCTTTTAAATTTTTCGCCATTGTTTGTTCAATCGAATCTCCCTGTTTAGTTCTTTGGTTCATATTTCCTACTTCTAAGCTTTCTGTTTCAACGTCAGTCAGCATTTCCTGGCGAACTAAACCTGATAATTCGCTCTGTTTTACTAACTCCACAAGATTCTTGGCAAAAGCGTCATCTTTACTCATTAGCTTCTTCAGGACTGTTTCAAACTCTGATTGGTTTTCTTCTGTTGGCTCTTCTTCAAAATCTGCTAGTGTCCCTTCCCTTCCGGCTGCTTGAAACTTTTCTCGAATCACAGTTATCAACTGGGAAACTGCTTGAGAGACTCCTTTGCCTAGTGCCTTTCCCCCCTCCTTAAAAGCTTCAGGCAGAATGTAGGTGGCGATCACGCTGGCTATAGCAGTTGTTGGTTCCATAGCAAATCCTCTAACCATTTGAATAGACTTGTTGCAAAATAAGAAAAAAAAGAGTTTCAACCTGTAGGATATAACAATCTCAGGTCTTTTGTCAAGGATAATTTAGGGATTTTGATCACGTAAGCATCAGCCTTTCAGGAACTCGATACCTGAATTATGAATTATGAATTATGAAAGAGATTCGATTTAGCGATCATGCGAAATTTAAAATCGACATCCTTGCTAATCACGGGCTAAATATTTCTCCAGAATTTATTATTGATACGATTTGTAATCCTGATAAAATAGAAATATTGCCAGAACCAAAGATACTCGGCTCTTCGGTTTGTGTTATGCAATGGACGGGGGTTATAAGGGATGTAACCCTTATATAGAAAGACATTTGGCAATTTTTGTCAACTGTTTTTGATCTAGAGCGAACTAATCAATTAAGTCTCTTGCCAGATAAGGATTTAGTCGATTTATGCCCCCCCTATCGAACCATACCAAGTAACGAAGAACCATTTCTTGGGTAATTATTGCCTAACCTACCCGCTCAATAATCTTAACTTTTAATCCGATGAGGGGGGATTTTCTTCCCTTGGCGATCAAGTTTCTGGGGGAGTATCTTCTCCGATAGTTTTTTCTGGGGGCAAATCTTCCTCTGGGGGGGAATTTTCTTCACTTTTTGAGCGAGTTTCTGGGGGAGTATCTTCTCCGATAGTTTCTTCTGGGGGTAAATCTTCCTCGGTAACTTCAATAATCACTGTTTCGCTAACAGCAATAGTTTCGACTTCAACATTGGTGACAGGTTCAGTCGGGGGAATTTCTGGGGGATTTTCAGAAGGGTTGATCTCTTCTGTTGCCAAATCAAAATCATCAAAATCATCGAAATCATCGAAATCATCGAAATCATCGAAAGTTTCATCATCATCAATAATTTCTGCGGCTTTTTCCCCAATTTCTGTCACTGATTCTGTAATAGGTTCCCCGATAGCTGCGGCTTTTTCGGCAACGGGGGCAACCGTTTCTTGAGCTTTTTCCTCAATTTCTGTCACTGATTCTGTAATAGGTTCCCCGATAGCTGCCGCTGTTTCGACAACGGGATCAACCGTTTCCTTAACCTTTTCTTTAACTTTTGCTGCTACTTTCTCAGGTTTAGCTTTAGTTTTAGGAGATTGAGAGGGAGTAACTTTCCCCAGACGATTGCCTAACCAACCGACAATAGTAAATAATTTAACCGGTTTGTCGGGATAAAAAAGTGCTTGTCTGAGTTTGAGAGTTTGCCAAGCGAAAGCAATAAATAATATGGCTGCGGCAGCTTGTCCGAGGAGGATAGCGCCTGTAATCCTTCCCGCGCACAACCAGAGGACAAGGGCATAGAATAATCCTACCGCACTCCAGAGAAAATCATCTTGACGGTGGCGATCGGGGGCGATAAAAGCGGTGGTGAGGAGGTAGAGACTACTTAATCCCACCACGACCGCTAGGATATAGGGCAACATTTGCGATTCTCCTTTGACATTTCCTTTTTTATTGTGCGTTATTTGGGGTCGATCGAGTCTATTTTTTGATTAATTTGGGAAATTATCGAGTCAGATAGTCTTTACCTGTGTTTATGAATAGCCATAGTTAATATTAGGAAATTCTGGGTTTATCCTCTGCTGCTTGTGCTGATCAGATTAAACAAGCTTTCGGATCAAATGATTAAGTTTTGGTCTTTAACAAGCAAAGGAAAATTAGCAACCCTTGATCAACCCACAGACAAACTGTTATCTTTAGTAATTAGTGCCGATGGTAAATATTTAATTATTGGTAGTGCTGACAAAACTGTAAAAATCTGGCAACATGGGTAATAGTGACACCTCAAGATAAGTAAGTAGTTATAATTAAATTGAAGATAAATTTCGCTTCTGATCCCCCCTGCCCCCCTTAATAAGGGGGGTGCCGATTCCCCCTTAGTCCCCCCTTGATCAGAGGGGTGTCTGACAACTTTTAACACCTACCTACTTAACTGCTATAATTAGAAACTCATGCCGACAATATTTTATTGGGGAGAAGATGAATTTGCTATCAACCAAGCGGTGAAAAATCTGCAAGCAAAACTTCTTGATCCCAATTGGATACAGTTTAATTATGATAAAATTAATGGTGATCGCAATGAGGCAATTATCGAGGCCCTCAATCAAGCGATGACTCCAGTTTTCGGCATGGGAAATCGTTTAGTTTGGTTAGCCGATACGGTTATTTGTCAACAATGTTCTGAGGATATTTTCAAGGAATTACAGCGCACTTTGCCCAATTTATCCGAAAATTCCTATCTGTTATTAACCAGTGCCAAAAAACCCGACTCCCGCTTAAAATCGAGCAAGTTTATCCAAAATCAGGCAGAGGTTAAAGAATTTGAACTAATTCCGCCTTGGAAAGTCGAGGAAATTGCCCAAAGAGTTAGGGAAATTGCCAAAGAAGTGGGGGTAAAATTAACCCCCGATGCGATCGAACTCTTAGCAGAATCAGTGGGAAATAACAGCCGCTTGTTGTGGATGGAGTTAGAAAAACTGCGTTTATTTAAAAATAATTCGGCGGGAACTATTGACAAAAAGGACATTTTAAGCTTAGTCAATGCCAGCAATCAAAGCAGCCTACAGTTAGCTAGTGCGATTTTAAAACGGGAGACAGGCAAGGCCCTCGAATTAGTCAATGAATTATTAAATCGTAACGAGAACCCCTTGGCTATCACCGCCACCCTAGGGGGTCAATTTCGCACTTGGGCAATAGTAAAATTAAAAATTGAAGAAGGAGAAAAAGACGAGAAAAATATCGCCGCCGCCGCCGAAATTGCCAATCCCAAGCGACTATATTTCATTCGCAAAGAGATACAATCCTTTTCTTCTAAGCAACTTCTCGCCACCTTGCCCATACTTCTGGAATTAGAATATCGTCTCAAGCGGGGTGCAGAACCTTTGGCAACTTTGCAAACAAAAATTATTGAACTTTGTTGTTTATTGGTGACTTAATACTCTTCCTTGCTGTTCAGAAATCCTCTAGAATAAGATTCTAGAGACTTCTCAAGAACCACAATGACCGATGATGCCATCCCTAGTCTAAATTTAGCCATCTCTAGTTTAGCCACGAGTAATAATTTCGCCCGTTGGGTGACGAAAGCACCCCTACCGGGGGGATATGTGCATCATGACTGTGAATGGACCGAGAGTCTAACCACGGAATGGATGGCATGGCAGGAAATGTTCTGTCTGGAAAAAATGCCGCCCTTGCCGATGTTAGAGCAATTAGAGGGAAATTCCCGACCTAAACTGACTCTTTCGGGAGAAGGCAGCAGTTATGGAGGTCGATTAATGCAGAAACTAGGTATTAGTCTCTGGCAATGGTTATTTCAAGCATCAATTGGTCAAAGTTTCGCCCAAAGTCAGGGAATCGCTCTCGGCAAAAATCAGCCCCTGCGAATTCGCTTGGAATGTCGCAATCCCTATTTAATTCTGCTGCCCTGGGAAATTATGCAGCAAGCGGGTAAACAGGCTATATCTCTGCATCCGAATATACTCTTTAGCCGGACCACCAGCGATGTGGAACCACTACCACCGATAAAACCGAGTAATAGTCTCAATATTCTCTTAGTTATCGGCGAAAAACAGATTAAAACCGCCGCTAGTTCCCTCAACCTCACCGCCATTAATACCGATGGAGAAACTAATCCCGACCAGGCACTGGAATCCGAGGCCGCCAATCTCATCCGGTCTATCTCCCCTGGGGGCAGTGGTTCTCTCCAGAATTGGGGAGTGAAAGTCAAAGTCGATACCCTAATTCGACCGGGGGCCGAAGAACTGACCAAGGCCTTGGATACGGGTAAATATAAAGCTTTTTTCTACGCTGGTCACGGAATCGCCGCCCCCAATGGCGGTTCCCTATTTCTGCGGACAGGGGAACAGCTAAACGGGACGGAGTTGGCCCAAGCTTTGGTGAGAAATCAAGTCATTTTAACCGTTTTTAATGCCTGTTGGGGGGCTTATCCCGCTAAATCGGGTCAGGAGATGATTCCCCGCAGCAGTCTGGCGGAAGTCTTGATTCACCATGGCGTTCCCGCAGTTTTGGCCATGCGAGATGCGATCGCCGATCGAGAGGCCTTGAGTTTTATCGAAGTTTTTACCCGCAGCCTCCTCGGTTTCAAAGACAAAGAAGCGCAGATGTCCAAGTTGTTTCCCGCTCCAAGAGTCCCTATCGATCAGGCCGTTCGTATCGCTAGGCAGCAATTATTAACCCTCTACAAGTACAATCAACCCGCTTGGACTTTGCCGATTCTCTATATGCACCCAGAATTCGACGGGCAATTGCTGCAAACCCTTGATGAGACTCAATCACCGACGGTTATGCCCAATGTCTCCGGAACCATGCCCGCCGCTTTCTTATACTATCTTGATCGTCCCGAAAGAAAATGGTCAATCCGTGGTGGTGCCATGAATATAGGACGGGACATGGAAAATGATCTACAGATTACTGAAAAATGGGTTAGTAAAAACCATTGTCGGATAATTTGCCGTAAAAATGCCGATTATCCAGACTATCAATACTTTCTCGAAGATTTCTCCCGTTTTGGTACTTTTATCTACCAAGATGGCCAGTGGAAGCAGGTACATAACCAAGAAGTTCCCCTAGAGTCCGGTTTACAGATTCGCTTCGGCAGTTACCAAGGCCAAATCCTCGCATTTGTGGTGGAATAATTAGGGTTGGCTGAAAAAGTTTGTCGTCGGGGCGGGGTGTGGGG
>NZ_JADEVX010000171.1:0-9137 GCF_015207925.1 Microcystis sp. LEGE 00066
TAAAAATTTTGTTAGAATTTCATCCAGATTTATGAGTTGAAATCGATTTTTCATGGACAAAGTTCTTAAAACCTGTCTATCTCCAGCGTTGGATGATAATTATCTGTCAAAAAATAATGCTTCTACACAAGTTCTCTATTTAAATAAGAGAATTTTATCTGAATTTTTTTCAAAATGAGAATTGCTGTAATTTAACAACTTTTGTTGTACTATCAACCTGTACGCCTACTTTAGGATTTGCAGTGGAAAAGTCAAGAGTATCTTTTCCTTCACCGCCATCAAGGGTTACTCCTTGAGGAATTGATTGGATTTTTACAATGTCATCTTTTGGAGTAAATTTAAGGGTTTCAATGCTAGATAAAGTGTCTGTGTCAGAGCCGACCTTTACTGTCCCATTAAATCCCGTTAATTTTGGATCAGGATTTTTGACTAAAGTTAAAGTAATTGGTGTTGTTTCTAAACTGTAGTCAACAGTATCATTTCCTAAGCCACCGTCTAAGGTATCGTTACCAGCACCGCCAATCATTATGTCATTTCCGTTACCAGCTTCAACTTTGTTGGCCGCTTTATCCAGAGTAAAAACATCGTTAAAACTACTACCTTTAAAGTTTTCAATTTTGATATATTGCGGAATTCCTGTTCCACTTTTAACTAGATCTACTGTTATTGGTTTACTTGAATTTGAAAAGTCAACCAGATCAATTCCTTCTCCACCATCAACTTTGATCGTTTTTTCATCAACTTTAAAGATGTCATTATAGGCTGTACCAACAAAGATTTCAAAATTAGTGATTGAGAGAGAGTCCGAGCCTAATTTAACAACTTTTGTTGTACTATCAACCTGTACGCCTACTTTAGGATTTGCAGTGGAAAAGTCAAGAGTATCTTTTCCATCAACAGCATCAAGGGTTACTCCTTGAGGAATTGATTGGATTTTTACAATGTCATCTTTTGGAGTAAATTTAAGGGTTTCAATGCTAGATAAAGTGTCTGTGTCAGAGCCGACCTTTACTGTCCCATTAAATCCTGTTAATTTTGGATCAGGATTTTTAGTTAGGGTTAGAGTAATTGGTGTGGTTTCTGAACTATAGTCTGCCACGTCAATTCCAAGACCACCAGTCAGAGTATCATGACCAAGCCCACCATTAAGGGTATCGTTACCTTCACCACCTAGCAATGTATCGTTACCATAAAAGCCGCGTAACTGATCATTACCTATCCCCCCTATCAATAAATCATCATTATTTTCTTTTAAGGAAATAGCTCCCCATAATATATCATTGCCTCTACCACCGATGAGAATACCTCCATTTTTGTTATATTTAAATAAAAGAGTTTTGTCAGTCCAGTTATTAGCAAATAACGCATCATCACCATCGGTTCCATATTCTATGGCTTTATCAGCTTTATCTCCACCTAAAAACCTTGTAACGCCACTAGAAAATAGATCGTTCGTCAGTTTTATTATGCCATTGTAAAGTGTGGATGATGCTAATCCACCCCAAGATGCTATCTTTAGACGATCAGCCTCAAATGTAGCTTTATCGTATGTTTTTTCAGTACGAGTACCAGTGAAATTAATATTCACTGTTCGACCAATCTTGGACGGATCAATAAGAGGCTCTAAAATAGCATTACCAATACTCGCAAATATCCCACCACCCACAAAATCAAAATTGTCTTGAAGAGGTTCAACATAAAAGTTTTGAATTTCTCTAGTACCGTCCGCCTTAACAACAAACTTTGCACTATCAGAAATTTTGAATCTCTGACTGTTATAAATATAAACTCTTTCCGCGTAATCATCTACCTGATCTCGATAGTAGATATGCTTCATGTTCCACCCATAATCATTGCTTAAACCAAAATAGGCAGCTAATTGTTCCTTGGTGTAAATTCCAGGTGATATTTGATAGCTAGGATTAAGGAGAGGACGGGAATTAAAAAAACCTTTGACAAGCTCAAACTGCGCTCCGACTGCAAATCGTCCAGGCCCTGCCATAAAGCTATTAACATTAACATCAACAGAGGATGTTACTGCTTTAGGTCGAATCAGCTTATCGTCAACGAGATTTTGTTGGCGTTTCGATTTGTCCGTACAGGTAAAGATTGGTAATTAATTCTGGGGTTAATTTATCAAAGATCATTGTAGTTTCCTATGTCAAAGTTGTTTAAAATTTCAAATTAGTTTAAATATAGTTGGCAGTGGTTCAGTCTGATTATTAGAATTAGGTGAACTCCCTGCACCTTATAACTATGGCTCTTCGTTACTTGTTATGGTTCGATAGGGGGGCATAAATCAACAAAATCTTTATCTGGTAAGGGATTTAATTGATTAGTTCGCTTTAGATAAAAAACAATTGACAAAAATCGCCCAATGTCTTTCTCTATAAGGGTTCCATCCCTTATAACTCCCGTCTATTGCATAAGACAAACCGAAGAACCAAGATTATTTTCTGGAGAATAAAACGTAAAAACAGGGAATAATAAACAGAGTTAACAGAGTTGCTAAAGACAAACCCGAAAAAACGACAATTCCTAAAGGTTGCAGGAATTCCCCTCCCTCTCCCAATCCTAAAGCGAGGGGAAATAAACCTAAAACCGTGGTCACGGTAGTCATTAAAATCGGTCGTAAACGTTGGGGAGCGGCCTTTAAAATGGCTTGTAGTCGAGTAAAACCGAATTCTTGCCGCAATTGATTGGCCAATTCCACCATAATAATCCCGTTATTAACCACAATGCCCACCAATAACACCACCCCGACGATGACAATGGCATTAATCGGGGTTTTGGTCAAATATAGTCCAAAAATTCCCCCCGCTAGGGCCAAAGGAACAGTTAACATAATCACCAAAGGGTCTATGAGCGAGTTATACTGGACGGCCATGACTACAAAGACTAAAAATACCGATAAACCCGCTAATAAACCCAAAGAACCCTGAATTTCTTGATTAGACATGGCGGCAGCACTGGGTAAAATGCTGATACCATCGGGTAAGGGAGTGGAATTTAAAACCGATTGTACCCCTGCGAGTGCGTCACTTAATTTCGCACCCTCGACCAAACTGCCGATAATAATAAAAACTTGACGCTGATTGATTCTCTGGATGACTCCGGGGGTTTTTCCCGCTTCAATCCGGGCTATATCTGCTAATTTTAAGTCTTCTTGCCTATTGACAAAAATAGGTATTTGTGAGATATCACTAATTTTTTGCCGCGAGTTGGGGTCCAATTGCACCCGGATATCGATTAATCTTTCTCCCCGTTGCAGTTGGGTGGGGATTGATCCTTGAATAGCGGTCCGTAGCGTTTGTCCCACTTCCAGGGTACTCAATCCCAAACTATTTAAGCGGGTCCAATCGGGTTTAATCTGGATTTCCGGTTGTCTGGGGTCAGCATCGGGACGAAAACGCGCACTAGGGACTTTTTCATCGAGAATACCGAGGATTTCTTCACCAGCTTGCTCTAAAGTTTTCCCATCGCGTCCCTGTAACATCACATCCACGTCAGCACCAACGGAGGGAGAGTTATTAAGAATAATACCGCGCACTTGACCGGGAGTGAGACGCAAACGCACGTTAACGAGGTTTAATTGCTCTAGTGCTTTGCTCATGCGTTCGATATATGCTTCTGTATTAGTGCCTTGTTTGAGATTAATCGTACTAGAAGCGCGCAAAATATTTTCATTGGTAGTTGTGCCAAAAAGAGAACCGCCACTGGTAGTAAAAACGTACTTGGTCTCTGGTTGTGATAATAAAATCTTTTCTACTTCCCGCATCACCTGACGGTTAGTATTTAAATTGGTACCGGGGGGAAATTGAGCAAAAACGTTGACCTGTCCGGTTTGAATACGACTAAAGACTTCCTGGGGGATATATTGCCAGAGATAAAAACTACTTCCCCCTAAAATTAAAAAGGCCAGTAGGATAACAGCTATTCTGTAGCGGATGATTTTAGCTAAAAAACGACCGTAGAGGATGCTTAAACCTTCTAGACGTTGACTAAAGACTTTTAAGAGCCAAAATCGCTGAATACCACGGTCAACCCGCATATTTAACAAACGACTGGCTAACATGGGAACAACGGTTAACGCACACAGGAGAGAAGCAGCCACAGCAAAACTGATAGTGAGGATAATCTCGTTAAACAGCAGGGAAATAAAACCACCCAGTAATAAAAATGGCAGGATAGAGACGAGATTAGTCGCAGTGGAGGCCACTAAAGCAGATTCTACCTCTTGGCTGCTATTCCGGGCAATTTCTAAAAAATCTCGCTTATTTTGGTTTTGACTAACTTTGAGGGCAATATTTTCCAGCATGACGATGGAATTATCCACCACGATACCCACCCCTAGGGCCAATCCTCCCAAACTAAACACATTTATCGATAACCCGAATAACTTCATACAGATAATTGCGACGAGGGTAGAAAGAGGAATCGCTAGGGTAATGATAAAAGTCTGTCGCAGGGAACCGAGAAAGACGAATACAGTCAATCCTGCTAGAATTGTCCCCGCTAGTCCCGACGAAACCACGTTATTAACCGCATTTTGGATAAATACAGACTCATCGGTAGTGGGGACGACTTGCATCCCCCCGGTCATTAACCTGGATTTTTTTAATTCGGCAATGCGTTTTTTGACCCCTTCTACCACAGCAATCGTGTTCGCATTCGGTTGTTTTTGGACGCTAACCCTGACGGCATTTTTTCCATTTAGGGTGACAAAAATTCTTTGTTCTTCTGTCCCATCGATAACTCTGGCCACATCCCGCAGATAGATTTTTTCTTCGGGATTATTACTATCGGTCAGTGCTAAATCTTGGATATCCGCTACGTTTTTAAATTTCCCCACTGCACGGGTTAAAGGTTCCCCGGTTTCTCCCTCTAGTCGGCCCCCAGAGATGTCCTGATTGCGTCTTTTTAGGGTGTCTAAAACCTGATTTAATCCCACTCCTAAAGATTGTAATCGCTGCAGGTCAATATTAACTTGAATTTCTTCTCTAACTCCCCCAATCACGTCCACCACTGCCACTCCTTCCACAAACCCTAATTCTCTCCCTAATTCTTCATCAGCAAATAATCTTAAATCTTTTAGGGGTAGGGTATCAGAAACGAGAGCAAATTCATAGACGGGTAAACGAGAGGGTTCAAATTTGTTTAAGCGCGGTTCCTCAATAATATCGGGTAAATTTTGTCGGACACGATTAAAACTTTCGGTAGCTTCATTTAAAGCAACGTTTAAATCTCCCCCCGGTTGAAAAAATAAATCTACTCGCATCCTTCCCTCGCGAGTTTCTGAATAAACTTGCACTACTCCCTCGGTGGCACTCATTCCTTCTTCTAGGGGTTTAGTTACTTCTTCGAGAATAACTTCCGGGGAAACCCCCGGGACATTCATCCTTAAACTAATGCGAGGATAAGTGATAGAAGGAAGCAAATCTACTTGTAAACGATTTAGAAAAAAAAGACCGATGATGATAACTGCTATAGTTAACATCAATACTCCTATGTGACGACGAATTGATAGACCGCTTAGGGAGATGTTTTCTAACATGATTACCTATGGGGGAGAGTAAACAGTGAACAGTAAACAGTAAACAGTGAACAGTAAACCCATAACTGATAACTGATAACTGATAACTGATAACTGATAACTGATTAATTGTGCATAACTCGACCGAAACTCCATAATTTTTGATAATAATAACGACTGACGCTATCCCTATCATCGGTGAGTAGATTGATAGCGATACCATTATTACCTGTTTCTTTTCCTGAACTGTGGATATATTGATTATTACCTAGATATAAAGCCACATGATTAACTCTTTTATCACCAAAGAAAATTAAATCTCCTGGGAGTAATTCCTCTCGGTTTATTTTTTGACAAAAAGCTTCCTGTTGATAGGAATCCCTCGGCAACCAAATGCCAAAATTTGCAAAAGCAGCCTGCATTAATCCTGAACAATCGTAATTAGGTGCAAAGGTTCCACCCCAGAGATAATGATTGGTACGATTCATTGCTTCCTGAGTAAAAGTGATAATCTCAAGAATATGTTTTTCTATGTCCGAACGAGTTAGAGGAATTTTTTCATAAGCTGTGGTGGCCGCTGCAATCGCATCTAAATCTTCTAGGGATAACCAAGCTAAATAATTATCTTCCCTTAGCTGAATTTGTAGCCCTTTTTCGGTAATTTCTAGGGAAATAAATTTTAATTGTCTTCCCAGTTGTGCTTGGGTCGCTAACTCTTGACAACTGGGAGAATTGTAGAGATTTAAGTCTCTTAGACAGATATATTCCTGGGTAGATGATGGGGGAAGGGAGATGATTTGCATAAAAATAGCTCAGAATTTATTGACAGAAAAAACTGCATTACTAGCCAAAAGCAAAGGGATAACAACGAGGAGAATAACCTTAGTTCGTTCTGTCATCTTCAAGTTTCCACCTCTCTTAATTCGGCTCTCTTATTCTTTGTGTGAGCAGTTTAACTTACTATAGAAGCGATCAATCTTTGTGTCCTCTGTGTCTGGAGTGGTTCCTTCCACTCGCTCGCCCGCAGGACTGTATCTTAGAATACATTTTACCCACCAAACCTAAGAGAGCCTTAATTCTTGGCCATAAAGATAATCTATAACCGAACTGAATCCCTGAAAAATTATTAAACCTATGGCATAATTAACCTTTCAGGGTTCAAAAACTGCAAAAATAAGGCTTAAATGGCATAAAATCGGTGAATAGAGCGTTTAATCGTTTATTATTCGTTTTTAATTCTCCTGACTACTGGCTACTGGCCACCAACTCCTAACCCTAACAACAATTTTTGATTTTTACAACAGGTCTAGGATAGCCAGTTCCTTAACAATATGTTACGATAGCCGGCGAGAGGGGGTGGCCAATATCTGGAACTTTTGCTCTAGAGATAGATTCTATCGATCAACAGTCACCTCCTGGGTGGGTGGAATTAAATATAAGATGAACGTAGG
The DNA here is from genome assembly GCF_015207925.1 of Microcystis sp. LEGE 00066. NCBI lineage: Bacteria > Bacillati > Cyanobacteriota > Cyanophyceae > Chroococcales > Microcystaceae > Microcystis > Microcystis sp. LEGE 00066. The sequence goes on from NZ_JADEVX010000171.1 coordinate 6,985, forward strand.
TTGGGTTGAAGTATGAAACCCAACGCCTGCATGGGTTACGCTACCGCTAACCCATCCTACAAATAATTGTTCCTCCCTACTTAAAGTAAGCTTTTAATCAGATGTTGAGGTTAGTCTATGGCCAATGTTTCCGGGCGGTTTGAAAAGCAAGAATACAGCCAAAACTCAGAAAATACCGTCGCGGTGGTCAGTTCAGTCATATCCGGTTTAAAAAAAGCATCTCCCCTGCAAAAGGGCTTATTTTGGGGAATAACCCTCAGTTTTACAGCCCTAGTTTCCGCCACTGTTGGGGCTGCCGTCGCTTTAATTAGTCCCTTACCCGCACCAATTGGGGCTATCTTCCAAAAAACATCTTTTCCCACCCAAGCAGACATCCTTGAGGATCAAGCTTGGAATAGCTTAATCAATCAGCAGCTTTCTCGTCCTGTTAATATTTTAGTTATGGGCATCGATCGAGTTTTAGATGCCAAAAACAGCGACGATGTATTTAAAGGTCGCAGCGATACCATGCTCCTAGTGCGCTTCGATCCTAGCGATAAAACCGTGAGAATGTTGTCTATCCCTCGCGATAGCCGCGTCAGAATCCCCGGCCACGGTTTCACTAAAATCAACGATGCTAACGTTCACGGTGGACCAACTCTAGCGGCAGAAGTGGTCAATAATACTTTAGGGGATGTCACCGTTGATCGCTATGTGCGGGTGACTACCGATGCTTTTAAGGAATTAGTCGATTTAGTCGGGGGTGTAGAGGTTTATGTACCCGAACGAATGTATCATAAAGATGTCACCCAAAAATTAGAAATTGATTTACAAGAGGGTTGGCAAAATCTCAACGGCGACCAAGCAGAACAATTTGCCCGTTTTCGTAACCCGCAATACGGTGATATTGGTCGCGTACAAAGACAACAAATTTTATTAAAAGCACTCCAACAAAAGATTTTTAGTCCGACAATTCTCCCTAGTCTCCCGAGAGCAGTACAGGTTTTACAACAATATATCGATACGAACTTAAGCGTCGAGGAAATGCTGGCTATCGCTAATTTTGGCCGGGAAATTAAACAGGATGACTTAAGAATGATCCTACTCCCCGGCCGGTTTAATAGCCTCGAGGAATACGATGGTCGCAGTTATTGGATTTTGAACCGTCGCGAAATTAGAACCATTGTGGCTAATAATTTTACCGATAACTACGCGGGGGTAGAAACCTCCGTTTATAGTCTGCGGATTGCCATTCAAAATGCCACCCATACCAAAGGTTTAGCCCGTCGTACTCGTAATTATCTGGCCAAACGGGGCTACACAAATGTTTATATTAGCGATGACTCCTCCCAAAAGCTAGAAACCACGGCAATTATTGCCCAAAAAGGTGATATTCAGTCCGCTAACCTCTTGAAAAATCAATTGGGAATCGGTAAAGTAGAATCATCCTCCACTGGTGCTTTAGACTCAGACCTAACTATTCGGGTGGGTGATGATGTGGCCCAGTTTCTCGACGCTCAACAGTAACAATGTTGAAAAATTTTTTCAGTCTGGTTTTAATTATTTTGCTGGCGATTCTGTGGCTACTTTTCGCGGCCCGTCCGGTGGCCTTGGCCCAAGATAAAACGATTAACTATAGTTTTGCCCAGCTGCAAGATCGGGATTTTTCCCATCAAGATTTGCGCGGAGGGGTTTTCGCAGCTGCCGCAATGCGGGGAGTTAACCTAGAAGGGGCCGATTTATCCTATAGCATTCTCACCGAGGCTGTCCTCTTAAAAGCTAACTTAAAAGGGGCCGATTTAACCGCCTCTTTGGTAGATAGAGTTACCCTCGATTTTGCCGATTTAACTAACACTATTTTTACCGATGCGATCGCTACTCGCAGCCGTTTTTATGACACAATTATTACTGGGGCCGATTTCACTAACGCGGTCATTGATAACTATCAGGTCAAGTTAATGTGTGAACGGGCCGATGGCATTAATCCAGTCACGGGAGTGGCCACCAGGGATAGTTTAGGCTGTAATTAGGGTTTGCTGAATAAATCTAAAAACCTTGTTGGGTAATAATTTTAGACTTTTTATCAATCAAAAAGTACCAGATCTGGGAGTGATCGGGGGGAAAATCCCTAGACTTTTTCCCTGAAAATTAGGTAATTGACCCCCTCAAAACCC
>NZ_JADEVX010000172.1:0-9122 GCF_015207925.1 Microcystis sp. LEGE 00066
TATCAGCCAGACTTGGAAACTATCTCATCAAATTAGTCCCCCCATAGAACCTCCTTGAGCCATCTTGCACACTTTTCTCTTTTTGTCAAATTTTATGTTAAGAAAGATGTGACTAATGGATAGCTTAAAAAGGGGGGAGAAGAGTTTATAGTAGGGTGGGTTAGACGGCAACAATCTAGGCGTTAAAGTCAATCTAACAATCCGTCGTAACCCACCGCTTTAGTCCACCGAAAGGATATTTGATTTATGTTTGAAAATAAGATTGATCAGGTTTTACACGCGTTAAAGGAGATGTTGGGATGAATTTACCAAAAACATGGTCATTAGTTGCTCTCGGAGACATAGCTGCACATGAAAAAGGTGCGATTCGACGTGGCCCTTTCGGAGGTTCTCTTAAGAAAGAAATTTTTGTCGAAAGCGGATTTAAGGTCTACGAACAACAAAACGCAATTAAAGATGATTTTCAAATTGGAAATTATTTTATTGACGAAGACAAATTTCGTGAAATGGAAGGCTTCAATGTTAAGCCTCATGACTTGATTATTAGCTGCGCTGGAACTATTGGAAAAGTCGCAATTGTCCCCTATGAAGCCTTGCCTGGAGTCATCAATCAGGCACTGATGCGTATTAGACCAAACCCGGAGATTATACTTTGTCGTTACCTAAAGTGGCTACTTGAATCACCAAAATATCAGCGGGATATCTTTGGTAAAAGTGCTGGAAGTGCGCTTAAAAATTTAGCCGCCATAAGTGAAATAAAAAAATGTAAAATCCCCCTCCCACCCCTCGAAGAACAGCGAAGAATTGCGGCAATTTTAGATAAAGCGGATGGGGTGCGACGTAAGCGCAAAGAGGCAATTCGGTTGACTGAGGAGTTATTGCGATCAACTTTCCTAGAGATGTTCGGTGATCCTGTTACTAATCCGAAAGGGTGGGAGATTGTTAAACTAGGTAGTCTTGTTGTCGGCCAACCAAATAATGGCATTTTTAAGAAAAATCACGAATATGGTGGGGACACACCCGTTGTTTGGGTAAAGGAACTCTTTAGTGGTTACACTATCGATTGTTCTGAAAGTAGGACTTTAACACCAACAGATGAAGAAGTGAAAAAGTTTGGATTAACAAAAGGTGATATTCTTTTTTGTCGATCTTCTTTAAATCGTGATGGTATTGGCTTTAACAATGTTTTCGATGGCATGGATTTTTCAGCACTTTTTGAGTGTCACATTATTCGAGTCAGACTGAACCAAAAAAAAGTTAATAGCATCTTTCTGAACTACCTTTTGCATTTTCCTGGACTCAGGAAACAGATTATTGCTAAAGCAAATACAGTAACGATGTCCACCATTGGACAAAGTGAAATAAAGAAAATAGAATTTTATCTTCCTCCAAAGGAACTGCAAGATAAATTTGAGATTTTTTTGCGAAAAATTGCAACAAATCGAACGAAATTAGAAAATAAAGAATCTGAAAATCTCTTTAATTCCCTTTTACAAAGAGCATTTAGGGGGGAACTGTAGCCATGGCAGCTGGCGGATTACTGCCATAATCTTGTGGGAAATGCCATTAAAAAAGACCGTTGGACAATTAACCAAGATTCCTATCATCTCACACTGTCACGCGGGAAAACCCTAGATAAAATAACCGGCTCTTCTCGACTTTGTGTGATAAGTTTAAATTATATAGGATTGATCGATCTTTGTGTCCTTTGTGTCTTTGTGGTTCGTTCCACCCCCTCGCTAGGAGAAATGTATCTTAGAATACATTTTACCCACCAAACCTAGGAGAGCCAATAACCGAACTTGCTGTTTTTAAATTGGCAATATTTGGAGTAAAATAATGGAAAAAGTAATTAACAAAGTTAACATCAAAAAGCAAAATAATGACTTTAACTATTGGCAAAAACAATCCTATCAAAAACGATTAGAAGCGTTAGAACAAATTCGCCAACAATACCACCAATATAAATATAATGCTGAACCAAGACTTCAAAGAATTTATACAATTGTTAAACAATAATCAGGTAAAATATAGAGATAGCCAAAATTTTGGGAATAATAGAGTTATAGACTGGGGAGCGCAATATGGATTCAAACTTCTCCTTCCTGCGAGATCAATTCCCGACAATCTACGATCATGCCAGCCAAGCGGAGGGATTAGTCTTCAGTAACCCCCGGGCCAGTTGCTTCTATACCCGTTTTGTCCTAGAACAAATGGTCTGCTGGCTCTATGAAAACGACCCCTACCTGCAACCGCCCCGGGAAAGTAACCTAGGCGCTCTCATCCACGAGCAAACCTTTAAAGATAACCTTAAACCCGGACTTTTCGGCAAAATTCGCACCATCCACAAAGTCGGCAACAACGCCGCCCACCATACCAGCCCCATCAGTGAACGGGACTCCCTGCACCTGATCGAGGAACTATTTCATCTCACCTACTGGCTGGTGCGCTACTATGGGCAGAATGGGCGAAAATTGGGCGATATTAGCTTCGATCGCCAGAAGATACCCACGGCCGCACCCCCCGCTCCCAAACAACTGCAAGACCTAGAAAAACGCCTGTCCCAAAGCGATGCCCTGCGCCAATTGGCCGAAGCAAAACAGCGCCAAACCGAGGCCGAACTGGCAGCCGCTAGGGCCGAACGGGATGCCCTCCTCGCCCAAAATCGAGCGATCGCTGACCAGCACGACTACAACGAAGCCGACACCCGCCGCTACCTGATCGATGTACTACTCCAAGAGGCCGGCTGGGATACCAAAGCAGCCAACGTCACCGAGTTCGAGCTGCAGGGGATGCCCATCCAAAAGCCCGGAGATACCGGACGCGGTTTCGCCGATTATGTACTATGGGGTGACGACGGCAAACCCCTCGCCGTCGTGGAGGCAAAACGCAGCAGCAAAAGCGCCGACAGCGGCCAACAGCAGGCCAAACTCTACGCCGACTGCTTAGAAAAAGACTACAACCAGCGCCCCGTTATTTTCTACAGCAACGGCTATGAAACCTATCTCTGGGATGATCTCGCCTATCCCCCCCGTCCCGTCCTCGGTTTCCTGCGAAAAACCGAGCTAGAACGGCTAATTTTCCGCCGTTCCCACCGTAAACGCCTCAGCAACACCGCCATTAACGAGGATATCGTCGGCCGTCCCTACCAGAAAGAGGCCATCCGCCGCATCACCGAAACCTTTGAAGAAAAGTGCGCCCGTAATTCCCTCTTGGTTATGGCCACCGGAACCGGCAAAACCCGAACGGCGATCGCATTGGTGGAACTGCTCAAGAGCGCCAATTGGGTAAACCGAGTCCTGTTTCTGGCCGATCGCAATGCCCTATTAAAGCAAGCCTATCGAGCCTTTCAGCGTCATCTACCCAGCGTTACCGTCCTGCATCTGACCCGCAGCAAGGACGTGACGGGGGCTAACGTCCTCTTCTCCACCTATCAAACCATGCTCAACGCCATCGATCGCATGGATGCAGAGGGGCGAATCTTTGGGGTGGGTTATTTTGACCTAGTGATCATCGATGAGGCCCATCGCTCCATTTATCAGAAATACGGCGAAATCTTCCATTATTTCGATGCCCTGCTGGTGGGGCTAACTGCCACGCCGCGCTCGGAAATAGACCGGGACACCTACCGCATTTTCCAGCTACCCCAGGGCGTGCCTACCTTCGCCTACGAGTTAAATGATGCCGTTAGGGATGGCTACCTTGTCCCCCCCAAGGGCGTTACTGTACCGTTTAAGTTTCTGCGTACTGGGGTTAAATACAGCGATCTAACCCCACAGGAGCAGCTAGACTACGAGGAGAAGTTCCGGGACGAGGAAAGCGGCGAACTACCGCAGGCAATTAACGCGGCTGCCTTTAATGACTGGTTGTTCAATATCGACACCGTGGATCAAGCATTAGAATTATTGATGCAACGGGGGCTAAAGGTCAACAGTGGCGATCGATTGGGTAAAACGATTATTTTTGCCCGTAATCACCGACACGCCCAATGTATCTGCGATCGCTTTAACAGTAACTATCCTCACTACAAAGGTCATTTCGCCAAAATTATTGACAGTCACGACAAATACGCCCAGAGTCTGCTCGATGACTTCAGCGAGGTCAACAAAGAACCGATTTTGGCCGTCTCGGTGGATATGCTCGATACCGGCGTAGATGTGCCGGAAGTGGTCAATTTGGTCTTTTTTAAGCCCGTATTCTCCCGGGTGAAGTTCAATCAGATGATCGGGCGCGGGACCCGTCTCTGTCAGGATTTGTTTGGTCCTGGCAACCATAAAACCGAGTTTCTGGTCTTCGACCTCTGCGGGAATTTCGAGTATTTCGAGCAGGATATCGATGAAACAAGCCAGAAAATACCTGAAAGCCTCACCAGTCGCCTAGTTAAACATCGCCTCGAGTTGGCAACCCGTCTCGCTCCCGCCCAGCCCAGCGCGACACCTAGGGCAAGAGAGCAGTCCTCTACTTACAAAGTCGAGCGGGCCGACGACCTATACACGAGTTTGCTCGATGCACTCCATCAACACATCACCACCATGCCCCGGGATAATTTCCTCGTGCGTCGTCGCTTGCCGCAGGTGGAAACCTTTAGTCAGCGCCAGCGTTGGGACAACCTCAGTCAGGAGGACGCGGCCACCATTGCCGACTCCTTGGCCGGTTTACCCAATAGTCTGCCCAATGAGGATCCCCTGGCCAAGGAATTCGATCTTCTCTGTGTGAAACTGCAATTAGCCATTCTCAAGGCCGACCGTAGTTATGAGCGATTGCGGGACAAAGTGCGCGATATTCTCTGTCAACTGGAGACTAAACCCGATATACCGATGATTAAGGGGCAATTGGCCTTTATTCGCGAGGTGCAGGCGGAAAACTGGTGGACCAGAGCAACGCCGTCAATGGTGGAGGGGATTCGGGTGCGTGTCCGGGATCTGGTCAAGTTTATCGATCGCCAAAAGCAGCAGATCGTGATCACCGATTTTGTCGATGAGATGGGGGAGGTGCAGATTGTCGATATTCCCACCCATCAGACCGGTTTTAGTCGCGAACAGTATCGCCGGAAAGTGGAGGCCTATATCCGTCAGCATCAGGATCACGTGGCAATTGCCAAGCTGAAGCGCAATATCCCCCTAACGGACAGGGATTTATCTGCCCTAGAGGAGATGCTATTTTCGGCCGCAGAAATTGAGAGCCGTCAGCGTTTTGAGGAGGTCTTTGGCCGGACGAAAAGCCTCAAGCTTCTGATCCGGGAAATCGTCGGACTCGATCCCGCAGGGATCCGCGTAGCGGCACGCCAAGCGGCTAAACAAGCTTTTGACCGTTATTTGCAGGGGACAAACTTCTCGGCCAATCAAATCCGTTTTATCGAAAATATCATCGATATCCTCACTAAAAACGGAATTATGAATCCGGGGGCGCTCTACGAGCCTCCCTTTACTGATAACCATCCGGAAGGGCTAGATGGGATGTTTAATAATCAGGAAGCTGATCGGATCGTCTCGATTTTGCGATCGTTTAACCAGTCCGTTGACGCGGTCTAAGAGTAAGCGCGGATGAAGAAATAAAAGCATGAAAACTGACACGATTTTTTATCAACTCTTTCAATCATTCCCCTCTATCTTCTTTGAATTAATTCAACTCCCCATCAGCGAAGCGAATAACTACCGCTTTGACTCAGTGGAAGTCAAACAACTTTCTTTTCGTCTTGATGGAGTCTTTCTGCCTCAAAATAATCACCCCCAGACTCCTATCTACTTCTGTGAGGTACAATTTCAAGAAGATGAGGCTTTTTATCAGCGCTTTTTCACCGAAATATTCTTATATCTCAGTAAAACTGACTTAACCAATGATTGGCGGGGTGTGATTGTCTATCCTAACCCTCAAGTAGAAACCGATAAAGTTCAACGCTATCGGGAACTCCTCAACTGCGAGCGAGTCAGACGGATTTATCTGAATGAATTAGAAAACACTCCTCAAACTTCGATTGGTTTAGCTACAGTGCAATTAATCACCCTATCTAAAGCAAAAGCGCTTGATAGCACCCGAAAATTAATCCAAAGAGTGAGAGAAGAATTAACCCCCGACCAAAAACCCCAAGAACTCTTACAATTAATAGAGACGATTCTCGTTTATAAGTTACCGCTTCTCAATCGTCGGGAGATAGAAACTATGTTTAGTTTAGATGAATTAAAACAGACTCAGTATTTTCAAGATGTGCGCGAGGAAGCGCGTCAGGAAGGTCGTCAGGAAGGTCGCGAGGAAGGTCGTCAGGAAGGCAGACTAAACAAAGCACTAGAGGCGGTCCCTCGTTTGTTAGCCCTAGGGTTAAGCGTTGAGCAAGTCGCATCCGCGTTAGAGTTAGAGGTTGAACAGGTTAGAGCTATACAAAAAGGGAGATAAAAAATGCGATCGCCTTGTAAAATAAAAGCATGAAAACTGACACGATTTTTTATCAACTCTTTCAATCATTCCCCTCTATCTTCTTTGAATTAATTCAACTCCCTATCAGCGAAGCGAATAACTACCGCTTTGACTCAGTGGAAGTCAAACAACTTTCTTTTCGTCTTGATGGAGTCTTTCTGCCTCAAAATAATCACCCCCAGACTCCTATCTACTTCTGTGAGGTACAATTTCAAGAAGATGAGGCTTTTTATCAGCGCTTTTTCACCGAAATATTCCTATATCTCAGTAAAACTGACTTAACCAATGATTGGCGGGGTGTGATTGTCTATCCTAACCCTCAAGTAGAAACCGATAAAGTTCAACGCTATCGGGAACTCCTCAACTGCGAGCGAGTCAGACGGATTTATCTGAATGAATTAGAAAACACTCCTCAAACTTCGATTGGTTTAGCTACAGTGCAATTAATCACCCTATCTAAAGCAAAAGCGCTTGATAGCACCCGAAAATTAATCCAAAGAGTGCGGCAAGAATTAACCCCCGACCAAAAACCCCAAGAACTCTTACAATTAATAGAGACGATTCTCGTTTATAAGTTACCGCTTCTCAATCGTCGGGAGATAGAAACTATGTTTAGTTTAGATGAATTAAAACAAACTCAGTATTTTCAAGATGTGCGCGAGGAAGCGCGTCAGGAAGGTCGTCAGGAAGGTCGTCAGGAAGGTCGTCAGGAAGGCATTGAGCAAGGCAGACTAAACAAAGCACTAGAGACGGTACCTCGTTTGTTAGCTTTAGGGTTAAGCGTTGAGCAAGTCGCATCCGCCTTAGAATTAGAGGTTGAACAGGTTAGAGCTATACAAAAAGGGAGATAATCTCCTTCTGTCCTTATGTCTAGGAAGTCCTGTTAATCCTATCGTCGGGAGATAGAAACTATGTTTAGTTTAGATGAATTAAAACAAACTCAGTATTTTCAAGATGTGCGCGAGGAAGCGCGTCAGGAAGGCAGACTAAACAAAGCATTAGAGGCAGTCCCTCGTTTGTTAGCCCTAGGGTTAAGCGTTGAGCAAGTCGCATCCGCGTTAGAGTCAGAGGTTAAACAGGTTAGAGCTATACAAAAAGGGAGATAAAAAAAGCGATCGCCTTGTAAAATAAGAGCATGAAAACTGACACGATTTTTTATCAACTCTTTCAATCATTCCCCTCTATCTTCTTTGAATTAATTCAACTCCCTGGTTTAAGTATTCTCAATGTTAGTAAAATCCAATAATCCCAGTAATGCTAGTATATTCGAGTAATACCCACAAATTTCGATAATGTAATTGTAATAACTGATCACTGATCACTGATCAGCCATTCCGATGCCCTTTCACCCAGATCTAGGGGCAGACTAACCGCTTTACCGAGACGGGGACGCTCACGGGTTTCGCGGATAAAAGCTTGAAATTGACTAACACCACCCCATTCGTGGAGATAATTGGCGATCGCATTGAGATGTTCCAGATATTCAGACTCGGAGAGGGGAAAAGAAGCTTGTTCGAGATATTTCCACATTACCTGGACATGAACCTTATCTTTGATGCGTCGTAGCTGGATATCGTAGGAACGACCCCATTTTTCTAGTAATAATTGCTGTAAGTCCACACCCGTCATGGTTGATATCGCTTCTCAGATGTCAGTCAGTCAATTAATTCTAACTTACTTTTAGCTGCTGCCCCTAGGTTAGTCCACCGCGCTTCGATTCAGACAAATTCCCATAAAAAAGTTTTTTCGGTGCGGAGAGTATGTAGAATGGAATGTTGATCTTTCTTGGCCTAAACAGCATTTCATGATTTCGAGTAACGACTTTCGGAGTGGCACAACCATCCAGATCGATGGCTCTGTCTGGCGGGTGGTGGAATTCCTGCACGTTAAACCGGGTAAGGGATCGGCCTTCGTGCGAACCAAGTTAAAAAATGTCCAGACGGGCAACGTGGTAGAACGGACGTTCCGGGCGGGGGAAACCTTGCCCTCAGCCACGATCGAAAAGCGCACCATGCAGCACACCTACAAAGAAGGCGATCAGTTTGTCTTCATGGACATGGAGACTTTTGAGGAAGCAACTCTCACCCCGGCACAAATGGGCGATCGAGCCAAGTATCTGAAGGAAGGAATGGAAGTCAATATTCTCTTTTGGAATGAGCAAGTATTAGAGGTAGAATTGCCCACCTCGGTAATCTTGGAAATCACCGATACAGATCCGGGAGTCAAGGGAGATACGGCCACCGGTGGCACCAAACCGGCGATCGTAGAAACGGGAGCGCAGGTAATGGTTCCCCTGTTTATTTCCATCGGTGAAAGGATTAAAGTGGACACCAGGGATGGTTCTTATCTGGGACGGGAATAATTGTGATCAGAAGCCCAGAAATAAGGGCTTAGGGACGGGTTTGGGACTAAAGCCAGTGTTCTGAGCCTGTTTCCCAAAACTTAGCCGCTAGATGGGAAAAATCGACGGTTTGGTGGGTGCTAATTTGGATTTGTTGCTTTTTATTTGCGGGGGGATTTCAGAGCGGTGACTATTGATTACAACGAAATTCGAGAACTGATCAAAACATTGGCAGCAACGGATATCAGTGAATTTAGCCTAAAAAGTGCAGATTTGGAGCTAAATATCCGCAAAGGAACCGTTAATACCGTCCTTAGTCCTCTCTCCGCTCCCTTGCCGGTGGTGACAGCCCCGGTCGCCCCTCCAGTGG
>NZ_JADEVX010000173.1:0-9098 GCF_015207925.1 Microcystis sp. LEGE 00066
CTACACCCCACACCCCACACCCCTTAAATAGGATTTAGTATCAGTTATCAGTCAGCAAATACACGGACGCTATCGGGAATAATCGATAGTTTTACCTTTGTACCGATGTCTAATTGGGTGTTAATCGTTGTTCTAGCGTGGATTTGGCTGCCGGTAGCCGTTAGCAGACAATAACGGTATTCCCGCCCCAAAAATTGGCGATCGCAAATAACTAGCTCTCCCGTCTCATCCGGCTTAATTTTGACATCTTCCTCTCTTAGCATCAATTCCCCTTTGTCCAAATCTTGACCATCAGGAATTGTCCAGAGTCCTATCTCGGTTTGCCATTGTTCCCCCTCCCGTCTAGCGGGGAGAAAGTTAGCTTGGGTGACAAACTCGGCCACAAATCGCGAGGCCGGATGACTATAAATTTCTTCGGGATTGTTAATTTGTTCTAATTTTCCTTGACAAAGGACCGCAATTGTGTCACTGATCACCATTGCTTCCTCCCGGTCGTGGGTGACAAAAATGGCCGAGATACCAGTCGCTTTCAGGATATGACGGATCTCGTGTCGTAAGCGTTGCCGGACCTGCACATCGAGATTACTTAAAGGTTCATCTAAGAGGATTAAAGAGGGTTTTGGGGCTAAAGCGCGGGCGAGGGCGACTCTTTGCTGTTGTCCTCCTGATAGCTGATGGGGATAACGTTTTTCTAGTCCTTGCAGTCCGACTAAATCCAAAGTTTCCGCCACCCTGGCGTTAATGGCTCTGCTCGATAATTTCTCCCCAGAATTTTTTAACCCAAAGGCGATATTGTCAGCAATGGTTAAATGGGGAAAAAGAGCGTAATCCTGAAAAACCATGCCCGTATTGCGTTTTTCCGGGGGAATAAAGGTTTTTTCGTCGGCAACTATTCGCCCTCCCAATTCAATCACTCCTTGAGATGGTTTTTCAAATCCCGCAATCATCCGCAGTAGAGTGGTTTTACCGCAACCCGACGGACCCAATAATCCGAGAATTTCGCCCTCTGTTAAACTAAAACTGATATTATCGACAGCTAGAGTAGCAGCAGCGGGAAAACGCTTGTTAACCTCGGATAAACGCAGAATGACAGACTTTTTCATGGTGAGAAAGACAATCGCCCAGTCAGTGGCGGGGCCATTTACTTAAGAATTATTCCTAATTAGTTCACTACTATTATTTATAACATCTCAATGGACTAATTAGGAAACTTTCTCAAAAATTTCATGCTCACACCTGAAGATATTATTCTCGTTCCCCGGGGGGCCGAGCATAGCTCAATCCGTCGAGGATTAAGGAAAATCGGCGATTTAGCCCCGCAAATTATCCCGATTAACCTTGGCGCTCCAGAATTCCTCGACAGTTCCCCAGTCTCTAGGCAATCTCTAGAATTTCTTAATAAGTTTACAGGAAAAATTGTGATGCTGGGATTAGCGGGCAGTCTCAGCGATCGCTATCAGGTCGGAGATGGGGTAATCTATCAAGGTTGTGGCGCAGAAAAGGGGAGTTATTGGCAGTGCGAACCGGAAATAACCGCAGAAATCGCCCAATTAACCGGATATAGTCTCGTTAAAGGTTTAACCAGCGATCGCCTGATTAGCCGATCCGAGGAAAAACGACGTTTAGGACAAGGGGGCTATGAGGTGGTCGATATGGAAGGAGCAAGGATTTTAGCGGCTTTACCGGGGCAAAAAGTGGCAATTGTGCGCGTGATTAGCGACGAGGTGACACAGGATTTACCCGATTTAGCCCCGGCAATTGATAATCAAGGTCAGCTGCTACCATTGCCCCTAGCTCGACAAATGTTAATCCGTCCTGTCCCGGCCTTCCATTTGATTCAAGGTTCCCTAAAAGGTTTATCCGTACTAACTCAGGTGGCGCGAAGGTTGTGCGGCAGTAATTTTTAAAATTTGCTTGCAGATTATTTTTTTTCTGTGCTATATTGGTTAAGCTAAAATCAAGCGGATGTGGTGGAACTGGTAGACACGCACGTTTGAGGGGCGTGTGGCTTACGCCTTGCGAGTTCGAGTCTCGCCATCCGCATAAACTTTTATCTGCCCTCTGACAAGAATTGCCCTTGTCACCCATCGTCAGGGATGGATATTTGGCAATCAAAATTTCCCAACTCAGCCTTTCAGGTGGCTTAGGTTTGACTAAGTTTAGTTAAGCGGTTGCGAGGGGCGATTTAGCCAAAGCACTAGGTCGTTTAAAGTTGTAAAATCCAACAAAGCCTCAGCCAAGGACTCTAATTGCTCGATTTCTAAAGACTGAATCTGGGCAGCCAATACCTCATCTACCGCACCAAAGCGACGTTGCAACAGACGCAAAATCAGGGCAGATTCTCCTTCCAGTCGTCCTTCCAGTCGTCCTTCCAGTCGTCCTTCCAGTTGTCCTTCCAGTCGTCCTTCTTCCTTGGCTTCACGATATACCCTTGTATCTGCCAATTGTAGTCCTAGCATCGCTTCCACCTCCTGCCGACTCAAGTTAGTAAATTTATAGACCATAATTGTGGCAATCATTTCTATTATGGCGCGACTGGCTTCTGTATCTCGAATTTGCTCTTGGGTTCGTGCCAGTAGATAGCGGGCTTTTTCTGGTGCTTGGGTTTCTTCCACAGTAGTGAGTACCATCAAGGCAACCCCTAACGGTAACTGCTGAATTTCCCCTAATTCTTTCAGATAAACTCGATGAACTTGAGGACAATTGAGCAGCGCCCGGTAGGGATGAGCATTGCTTTGTTCTAGGTTACGGTTTGGATAGATGACAACAACTTGCCAATCGGTAAATCGCTCTCGCTGGCGGTAGAAATACAAAAATGATTCACCAAAAACCCTTTCATAGAGTCGTTCGTCTTTTTGAAATTGCACTTCGCAAAAATAGATCACCCCGCTACTATCATTATCGGGTGGCAGGAATACGCCATCGATCTCAAATTTGGGTTCTTTGACGGCTACGGAGTCAAAGCGGTATTCGGTGGCATTATCGGGTGGGTTTTCCAGTAAATCGAAGAGAAGGGAGGGGGATTGTTGGAAAAGCCGGTAAAATATCGAGTCTCGTTTCATCGGAAATTTTGGGTCTGAAACCCCGCCGTTCTAGGTTGGCTTTACGTTAGAATTAAAAGGCCAGTCTCGAAAACCAAGTGGACGGCGCAGCACCTTGAAAACTCGGCTTAGGGGGTTCCGACCAGAAAAGCTTGGCCGGGTAAAAAGTCGCGCGCAACAAGTACAAGAAGCTATAGGCGGTCAACGTACCGTGGGACACACGGAATCGGGCTTCTGAAATGGGGCGAAAGTCTGTGGACTCTGTGTAAGACAGTACATGGTTTTTTAACTGTGGTATGCGACGGTGGTGGAAGCAGAAACTTAAATCGTGAGGTTTAGGAATCGCCGCACTTTTAGGGCGGCGAGGATGTCAAGATGATCGGGATGGCACCATAGCGATCTTCCCATAAAACCCCCTAAAAAAGAGAGAGAAAACCCGCGTCTCCTCTCTCTTGTAGGCATTATTTCCTCGCTTTGCGGACAGCACCTCCTAGCATTAAACCGCCCAGGGTTATATAACCAAGAAGGCTCGTGGGTTCGGGGACAGTTACAGGCTGATTTGGCTGATTTCCGGGCACGGTCAACACACTCGACATCGCATACATAGGGTTAGGGTTGGAGTTAGAGATGATCTTCGTGGAGATCCAGTTCCCATCATCAGTAGTAAAACCCGCCAAAACACTCCCAGCGCCCAACTCAAGCTCCTTAAGCCCTGCTGAGTCAGATCCTGTCCAAACATACTGCTCCAAATTTCCATTCCCCAGGTTATTTCGATTTATTGGGTGTTGGAGAGACCCATCCCAGAGATCGGCATTATTGTTGGCCACCCGGTTGCCATCTATAAGGTAGATGGGAACACCCGTACTCGATGGATTAGTACCTGTATTATCACGGGCAGCGACTGCGCTCGTAGAACCGATCGCCTTCCAAGTAATCGTACTAAGGTCAAATCCTGCCCCATTTAAAGCCGTATCGAGAGCCGTATCAATCCCTGGGGTTCCTCCTGTGGCTTGATTGGTGACAAAGGTATTGTAGGTGTTTATGTCGGTGCTTTGTGCATTCCGTGTGGCGTCAGTAACAAACACCAAACGGTACTGATCGCCCGGATTCAAGCCGGGAGGGACGACCACCAAAGCAGCCTGTGCCGCACTAGCCGTTACCAGAGTCGCCAGGGCAACTCCAGAGACAAAGCAGAGTTGTTTTATTTTCATGAAAAGAAAAGGGTTAATGGTAGATGATTTGAGTGCTTAGGACATTTAGATTTGGGTTAAGGGATAGGGCAACCCAAAACAATGACCAGCGAACCTAACATTCAAGAGGGTACACACTTCCCCCCCTCCGCATTGTATTAAACGCTACAATTCAATAAATATTTACATTCTTCTCCCCCATGGTTTACACCCCTTGTATATTGGAGAAGTGGTAGGGTGTCAGCCTTTTTTTCGAGAGGATTTGCTGATCACCGGGACCCCAAGAGAGCCATCTGATCACTTATAAACTGTTGACTATCTAAATTACTCGTTGAGACTGCATTAGAGGTAAATATTTCATGAGCCAAACCATCACACCTTCTTCCTTAAAAGCTAGTTTAGCCCCCAATCCCACTAGAGCAGCAACGGTGGACGATGGGGGAAATGTGCTAGGGGAATTTCTGCAAGAAACTCTGGCCATGACTAAACGTCTGTTCATCCAATTAAAACGTCGTCCTTCAACCCTAATCGCGGGGGTAATTCAGCCCTTTATGTGGCTGATTTTATTCGGGGCATTGTTTTATAAGGCTCCCCAGGGACTATTCGGCAACGATCTCAGTTATGCTAAATTTCTCGCCCCCGGAGTGATTGTCTTTACCGCTTTTTCTGGGGCCCTCAATGCCGGTTTGCCGGTAATGTTCGATCGAGAATTTGGCTTTCTTAACCGTCTCTTGGTAGCACCTTTAACCACTCGTTACTCGATCGTGGCCGCTTCTACCATCTATATTATCGCCCTCAGTTTCATCCAAACCGCCTCGATCGTGGCCGCTAGTGCCTTTTTAGGGGCCGGATTACCCAGTTTAGCCGGATTAGGTGCGATCGCTTTGATTGTTTTCCTAATAGTTTTGGGTATGACTGCCTTAAGTCTCAGTTTAACCTTTGCTCTCCCCGGACATATCGAATTAATCGCCGTCATTTTCGTCACCAATTTACCGCTTTTATTTGCCAGTACCGCCCTCGCTCCCTTAAACTTTATGGCAGATTGGTTAAAAGTAATCGCTAGTCTCAACCCTCTCACCTATGCGATCGAACCGATCCGTTATATTTATTTCAATCAGCACTGGTCTTTTGATAGCATAGTCTTACAAACCCCTTGGCTTGACCTCAATTTCTTGACAGTTTTAGCCCTGCTCTTAGCTTTTGATCTGCTAATCCTTTTAGCAATTCAGCCCTTACTTCGTCGTCGTTTTGCTTAAATCAGTTATCAGTTATCAGTTACCAGTTTACTGTTCACTGATAAGCTTGTGACTTTCTCACCACCAAAAACAAGATAATTTTCTGAGGAGTTAGTTAGATTATGAATACTCAAAAAATGTTAATCAAATCGTCTTTATTTCTAGCTACCATTCTATTAGTCGGCGCTGATTTTAATCCGCAATTGTTAGCTCAAAGCTTGAACCCCAGTCAGCCGGATTATCAAAAAAATGAACGTAGTTCCGATGGCAGGGATGCTCTCGGTGGTTTTGATCCTTTAGACTTGATTCATAATAGTAATTTTCGCCGTAGCCGGGACGGATCGGAATTTCAGGAAGATACTCGCAATAATATCAACCAAGCGGCCGAGGAGTTTAAACGCAAGCAAAGAGAACAACTGGAAAATCTGCAAAATTCTGCCCCAGAAACCAAATAAAACCCCCTTTTTGATTTGCCTTTTGCCCATCCTAACCAGGAGGTTGATTTTGTCCTATTGCTTAGTACATATGATCGCTAAGTGCAGATGATCTGAGAAAGACCGATAACTGAAGAGCATTGGGGGGTTTATCTTAGACGAATTTATATTAAACTTAGGATTGGTTTATTGAATTATCGTCTTATTAAAACTGTGGAAGTAATGGAAATCGGGCAAAAAGTCAAGGTCTGTCGCTTAAGAGACCGCGTTAACTCGGACGTAGCGGGTAAATTGGGTAAAGTGGGTGTCATCAAAAATTTTAAGATGACCGATGGCAGCGGTGTTGGTGCTGTTGTCCAGTTCGATGATAAGACCGCTACTTGGTTTTTTGAAGATGAACTCAAACTCATCTAAATATAACGCTTAGGAATTAATTATGTCCTTAATTTTGACCTTTTTGGGCAAGGGGGGCAGCGGTTGCAGTACAATAGCGATCGCTTCGGCAAAGAAAATGGCTGGTCTGGGGTCAAAAGTTCTCTTGGTCGGTCAGGATCCTAGCCCTGCTTGGGGATTACTCCTCAAGGCCTCCCCTAGCTCCTCCATTACGGAAATTGCCCCCAATCTCTCGGTTGTGCAGCTTAGTAGTACAAATTTACTAGAAAAAAGTTGGGAAGAAGTCAAGGAATTGGAAAAGCAGTATTTGCGTTCTCCCACCTTGAAAAATGTTTATGGTCAAGAGTTGGGCGTTTTACCCGGAATGGACCAAGCTCTAGCCTTAAATTTCCTGCGGGAACAGGATAAAAGCGGAAATTACGATGTCATCATCTACGACGGCAGCGGAGATATCAACAGTCTGCGAATGTTGGCGATTCCAGAGGTGGGCAGCTGGTATTCACGGCGTTTTCGCCAGGTTTTCAGCGATTCTGAGATTGGTCGCACCCTTTCTCCCTTTTTCCAACCAATCGCCGCCGCCGTGCTGAATTTCTCCTTTAATCCCGACGGTTTAGGGAAGAAGGTCGATAATAACATTCTAGACGAGGGACGTTCCGCTTTAGCCGATCCTCGGCGAGTTTTAGCCTATCTAGTCACCAATGATGATCCAATTGCGATCGCAGAGTCCAAATATCTTTGGGGTGGGGCGCAGCAAATCGGTTTAAATGTGGGGGGAGTGATTTTTAATCGCTGTCAGAGTGCTACGGAGGATTTTGCCCCGCTGCCAGCGGCGATTTTACCCGACCGTCAAGGAGAAGATTGGCAGGAGTTAATCGCCGAGTTACCCAATTTTCTCACGGTGCAGCCGCCCAAACCGTTAATAATCGATACGGCAGCCGGTCAGGTCAAGGTTTATTTACCCGGATTCGAGAAAAAACAGGTAAAACTGACGCAATCGGGTCCAGAATTAACCATCGAAGCCGGGGATCAACGGCGTAATATTGATGTACCACCGCCTCTGACCGGACGAGCGGTAAAAGGGGCAAAATTCCAAGACGGTTACTTAATTATTTCTTTTTAAGGGATTATGTCGAACAGCGAGATAGAAAACAAGGATGAGCGAGCGGCCAAAACTCGCCAATTATTGGGCATGAAAGGGGCCTCATCGGCAGAAACCTCCCTCTGGAAAATCCGCTTACAATTGATGAAGCCGATCACTTGGATTCCCCTAATTTGGGGGGTTGTCTGTGGGGCTGCTTCGTCGGGTAATTATACTTGGTCTTTAGAAGATGTCTTAAAAGCGGCCACCTGTATGTTACTTTCCGGTCCATTGATGACTGGTTATACCCAAACTTTAAATGATTTTTACGATCGAGAAATCGATGCAATTAATGAACCCTATCGTCCAATTCCTTCGGGGGTAATTTCTATTCCGCAAGTAGTCGGTCAGATTTTGGTTTTATTAGCAGCTGGGTTAGGAATATCTTATCTTCTTGATCGCTGGGCTGGTCATGATTTCCCGATTATGCTCTGTTTAACCCTATTTGGTTCTTTTATTGCCTATATTTATTCAGCGCCGCCCTTAAAATTAAAACAAAATGGTTGGCTGGGTAATTATGCCCTCGGTGCTAGTTATATAGCATTACCTTGGTGGGCAGGTCACGCCCTTTTTGGTCAGTTAAATGGGACAATTATGATCCTAACTCTCATCTATAGTCTGGCGGGTTTAGGTATTGCTGTGGTTAACGACTTTAAAAGTGTGGAAGGTGACGAAAAATTAGGTTTAAAATCCTTGCCAGTTATGTTTGGAATTACCACTGCAGCTTGGATTTGTGTGATTATGATCGATGTTTTTCAGGCAGGAATTGCGGGCTATCTCATTAGTATTCATCAGAATCTTTATGCCGCTATTTTACTGTTATTAATTATCCCTCAGATGACTTTCCAAGATATGTATTTTCTGCGGGATCCGCTCAAAAATGATGTCAAATATCAAGCCAGCGCCCAGCCTTTTCTAGTGTTAGGAATGTTGGTGACAGGTTTGGCTTTAGGTCAGGGTATGCTCTGAAGATTGTAGTTAGTAAAAACAGGAAATATCCAGTTTATGGGACATAATCGCCTTGAATCGGGCTTGGGTTTACGGTAACTTGATCCGTCAAGAGGGGTGAAAATAGATTTTCGGTTCGATACCCCCTTAATCCCCCCTTGATAAGGGGGGTGCCGATCCCGCCTTAATCCCCCCTTGATAAGGGGGGTATCTGACAATTTTTAACACCTACCTACTTAGCTCGATCCCTAGTCTTTTCGTTACAATCAAGAGGGAATCGATGCCGGGGAAAAAATTTACCTTTTTTTCTTCCCTCCGATTTGCCATTCTTGACGAACTAATCAAGAATAGTTTCTGTTTAACAAGATTGATTGAGACAAGTATCTCGAACCTAGTCACCATGAGTAATACCAGTAATTTTCGCCAAGCTTTACGCGAGGCTAAAAGCCAAGCACTTATCGGCCCCAATGTTATCCCCAAGGCCCTGCCCTATCTCGGTGGTGGTCTAATTTTAACTGCGGTGGGAACCTATCAGCAATTCTCATTTTGAAAAAAATTCAGATAAAATTCTCTTATTTAAATAGAGAACTTGTGTAGAAGCATTATTTTTTGACAGATAATTATCATCCAACGCTGGAGATAGACAGGTTTTAAGAACTTTGTCCATGAAAAATCGATTTCAACTCATAAATCTGGATGAAATTCTAACAAAATTTTTA
>NZ_JADEVX010000346.1:0-1591 GCF_015207925.1 Microcystis sp. LEGE 00066
GGGGGAACGAAATCTGGTAATCTAAGAGGCATGGATGAGAAGCACCTACTAGAGACGGCAGGAATTGACGCAGAGGATTGGGAAAAGACCCCAGCCAGTGTCAGACAGCTAGTGGTGCAGTTGGGGGATAAGATAGAGCAACTAGAGCAACACCTGAAAGAATTACAAGGAGCTAACCAGCAGCTTAACGAGAAAGTCAATCGGAACTCACAGAATTCCCATAGCCCTCCCGCTGCCGATGCCCCGAACATCGAGAAGAGAAAGAAAAAGAAGCCAACGGGAAAAAAGCGAGGCGGGCAACCAGGACACGCTGGTCATAGCCGTCCCCTGTATCCAGTGGAAGCGTGTGATAGGGTAACCGACCAATATCCCAAAACCTGCGCCTGTTGTGGAGAGAAACTCACAGGATTTGACCCCAACCCCTATCGTCATCAAGTAGTAGAGATTCCCCCCATCCAACTGCACATCGAAGAACATCGCCTACACCAACTAACCTGCATTCACTGCGGAGAGAAAACCAGAGCCGTCCTCCCGGTCGAAGTAGAAGAGAGCGGCTACGGAGAGAGATTGGTAGCCATCGTCTCGGTTTTGAGTGGGATGTACCGTCATTCCCATCGAATGGTGGTTTCTGCCATGTCCGACTTGTTTGGGGTGAAAATGTCTCTGGGGACAGTGAATCGTCTGAGAAGGGAAGGAAGTGAGGCAGTGTCGGAACCAGTAGAGGAAGCGAAAGCCTACATCCAATCCGCACCGATAGTGGGAGCCGATGAGACGGGGTTCGGGCAGGGAAATACTGATGGGAACAATCCGCAAAATAAGAGAGCTTGGCTGTGGGTTGCCGTCACCCCTTTGGTTAGCTTCTTTCAAGTGATGCTGTCGCGCTCTACTGCTGCGGCTCAATATTTATTGGGAGAGAGCAGAGAGCGGGATTCTCAACAGTGATCGCTATAACGCCTATAACTGGCTGGATGTGGCTCAAAGACAACTCTGTTGGGCGCATCTCAAACGAGAATTCACCAAAATCTCCGAACGCAGTGGGGTCTCTCGTCAATTGGGACGAGACTTGCTGGCCCAACAGAAAAAGTTATTTCGCGCCTGGGGGCGAGTGCGAGATGGAACTCTCAGTCGAAGTGAGTTTCAGTCATTAGTGTCACCGATTCAAGCGCGGGTGAGGCATTTACTCGGAGCTTGCGAGCGGCGTATCAGATTGGCTCGAAGGAGAAGACTCCTTTGGCTAAGACTGTTCGCACCTGCCGGCAACTGCTGAAAGTCGAGCCAGCCCTCTGGTTGTTCGTTACAGTCGAGGGATTGGAGCCGACGAATAATGCCGCCGAGAGAGCAATTCGTCCGGCTGTGCTGTGGCGGCGGACTAGCTTCGGCTCTCAAAGTGAGGCGGGTAGTGTTTTTGTGGCGCGGATGCTGACGGTAGTGACCAGCCTGCGTTCTCAGAATCGTAATGTCTTGGAATTTATGACTGAAGCGATTCGCGCCTCTAGGAAAGGCAGTACTTCTCCTTCTCTGCTGCCCCAGGAGAGTCCTCCCACAGAATCAATGCCACTGGCTGCTTGACAATCCCCCCCTGAACGCTTAC
>NZ_JADEVX010000347.1:0-1589 GCF_015207925.1 Microcystis sp. LEGE 00066
CCAAACCCCCCGCGCATTAGCTTTTCGGTGGGATGCTTACACGCGATTGTTCATATTTTTGTACCAATTTCAGAGTTACTGATAATTGCTGATTGTCGATATTTCTGCAAATGTTGGATGCAGCCGTGGGGTGTAGGGTGTAGGAATTATGAATTATGAATTATGAATTGGGGAGCGGGGAGAAAAAAGCTGTCTCCTGTCTCCTGAATCCTGTCTCCTGACGACCGGCTCCTAACCCTAACAAAGGCCTATTTTAAACACCTCTTGTGCCACTCGATCGCAACTGCCTACTGTTCCTAAACCGGCTGTGGTTTCTGCGTATTCATCTAACATTTTTTGGCGACGTTGCTGATTTAATAATAAATCTAGACATTCCTCCATAATTCTCTCTGGGTTAGCTTCCTCTTGTAATAATTCGGGAACAACTTCTCGCATTAAAACTAAATTTACCGGTGAGACAAATGGTACAGAAAGCTTCATAATATTGCGGGCAATCCAAGCAGTAACTGCACTTAAACGGTAAACCACCACCTGCGGCACGTTTAACAAAGCAATTTCGAGATTAACTGTACCAGACTTAGCCACAGCCAGATCGGCTGCGGCAATTGCTTCTAAAGTCTGATCTCGTTCCATAATCACCGCATTTAATCCATATTCCGCTACTAATTCTCGCATTTTTGGTTCGTATAAAGCTAAGGGAACGGGAATTAAAAACTTAATATCGGGTATTTTTTCCTGTAATTTTTGGGCAGCAGCGCACACCGTCGGCACGAGATATTTAAACTCCTGTTGACGGGAAGCGGGTAACAAAGCGATCACTGTTTCTTCGGGTTTTATTGCCCATTTTTGCCGCATTTCTTGCCGATTGGGAGCATTAGCCATACGATCAACTAAGGGATGTCCCACCCAAGTTACTGGTAAACCTTTTGTTTCAAAAAAACGAGCTTCGGCAGGAAAAATTGCTAATAATTTATCCGTGATGGCGATTAATTTTTCCGTATTAAATAACTTTTCTGCTGTGGCTCTTAGTTTAGCTGAGGGTATATTTTCTTCTGACCAAATCCACACCTGTGGGGCAATATAATAAATAATTGGGACATCGGGAATAATTTTTTTAGCCGACTGACCGATCGCCACATTTGCCCCCACATAATCAATTAAAATAATGATATCAGGGGGATGATCTCTAAAAAACTCTTTTGCTCGTTTTTGTAGTTGTAAGGTTGGCCAAATAAAGGGGATAGATTCAATTAATCCCATAGCAGCCAGTCGAGTGGTTTTACCCAACATTTTTGCTCCGGCTAACTCCATGCGATCGCCACCTAGGGCAAAAATTTCTAACTCAATTTCCAGGGTTTTAGCTAGTTTAAAAAGGGATTCAATCAGCATCGCTGCCTGTAAATCACCCGATACCTCACCCGTACTAATAAATATACGCATTTGGATAATTATTTGATAATAAAAGACTTCAGGAAATAGGATTGCTGGAGTCAGGAGATAGGATTGCTGGAGATAGGATTCAGGATTGCTGGAGATAGGAGTCAGGAGATTATTTTTATTTATTCTTCCCACTTCCCCACACCCCACAC
>NZ_JADEVX010000348.1:0-1586 GCF_015207925.1 Microcystis sp. LEGE 00066
GACGATTGGGTACCCGCGAGTAATTCCGGGGGAGGATTGAAACTGGGACTATCGGCAGTTAGATAGATATGACTGAGATTTTGACCGGCTAGACTGCGTTTAGTAAAGCGCCAGCCATCGATGAGATAAATTTGGATTAAACCGGTCCCTAAACCTTTTGTCCGTCCAATAATTACCTCCGATTGTCTGGGATTGCGGGGGGTTCCCACGAGGACTAATTCCCCGTTCCGTTGTACGATACGCAGCAGGTATTCTAAACCGTAATCTGTGCCGCGAATGCGAAGGGAATAACCGTTACTGTCGGTGGCTCGTTCACAACTGCCGGTAAAATCGAAATCGAGGAGGAGAGGCTGAACAATGGTCGGTTCTCTGCCATTTACCGCCCAACATTGGCGTTTTCCGGGAATTTGTTGCAAAATCAGTAAATCGTATTTACCGTTACCGTAGGGACGGGCAATAGCGATAAAATCCTCTTGATTAACTTCTCGTTGTTCAAAGAGAGTTGCTTGACTGGGTGTCGTCAGGAGACAACCCCCCAGAAGTGAAAACAGTAGGGTAAATTTTAGGGATGATTTTAGATTCATAAATAGGGAGCCTTGTTATGGGGATCGTACTTGCATTTATTTTATCGATTTAGACGCAAGTCAGAGAATTTTGTTTTCCTAGGGGAAATAGTTTTATAATTCAGTCGTCGGCCGTCAACCGTCAGCCATCAGCTAGGAAAGGCAATCAGGCCAATTGAAAGGTCTTGGAGTCTGCTCAATTCTGCTGGATTTTTGCTAGGGATTTATTTTATCTCGGAGAATAAAGCTTCTAAGTCTTGACGACCGCTAACTATTCTTAAAATCTCTACTGTGTCATCAGTAACTCGATAGAAAATAATATATCCATCTAAAGGCAACCCTCTCAAGGACGGGTCTAATATGACTGTAACTACGTCCTAAATTGGGAAATTGTGCTAATTGTTGACACTTTTGGGAAAATTTTATCAATAGTTTTTCCCCAGCTTCCACGTTTACCGCTCAAAAATAATCAGCAATCTTGTTTAAATCTTGACTGGCTGATGGGGCAATAATATAACGATTCATGATTAGGATTGATGCTCTTTCTGAAATTTTTCTAAAATATTGTTGATAACTGTTTCGACCTCTAATCCTTCCCCATTGTCTAATTCAGCTACAGCAATATCAATTTGATGACCAGTTTCTTCTCGCCATTCTAAATAATCTTCATTGATGTGGGACAGCAAGTGTAAAGCGGTATCTATGAGCTGCTCTACATTATCAAATCTGCCACTTTTTAACTGTTCTTCGATAAATTTTTCTTGATTTGGTTTTAGTTGAATATTCATACTAATTTTTGTTAGTTCAAGGACTAAATTATAAGCATTCCATTTTATTATACTGCAAGGAGCAGACAGAATAGACTAAGAGTATCGCCGATCTAGGGGCAGAAATAACTGAACTTCCCCCATACATATATACCACAATAGCTGAAAACCCTTATCCATCAATGGATGCACCCCCTTAACTTATCTTAATGTACCCATGTAATTTGTAACATTTCTTAATGGACAAGAATTCTCT
>NZ_JADEVX010000174.1:0-8910 GCF_015207925.1 Microcystis sp. LEGE 00066
TCTCCCCACTTCCCCATCTCCCCACTGATAACTGATAACTGATAACTGATAACTGAATCAAAGTGACTGGCAAAAGCAAGGGCGCTATCGCCGCAGGACATCCAAAAACTGCCGAAGCTGGACAATTAATCTTAGAAATGGGCGGAAATGCCTTCGATGGGATTGTTGGCTCGATTTTAGCGGCTTTCGTAGTCGAATTCACCCTCGCTTCGGCGGGGGGCGGCGGTTTTTTACTAGCACATACCAAAGAAAAAGTCAATACCCTTTTTGATTTTTTTTGTCAAACTCCAAAATATAAAAAACCCTTGACAAATATCGACTTTTACCCAGTGGCGATCAATTTTGGTGGTGCTAGTCAAGATTTTCACATTGGCCGAGGTGCGATCGCAACGACTGGAGCATTACGGGGATTGGAAATAGTGCAGAAAAAACTAGGAAAATTACCCTTTACCGTGGTAGCGGAGCCAGCGATCGAATATGCTCGACAAGGCTACATTTTGAGCCAATATAACGGCTTTTGCTTGCGCTTACTATCTTCTATCCTGCTTAAAGATAGAGAGGGTGTCAAAGTCTATGCTCCCCAGGGCCAACTCCTCCAGACAGGCGATCGCTGTGTGATGAGGGATTTTGCCAACACCTTAGAGGAATTAAGCAAAAAAAGCGTAAAAGACTTTTATGAGGGAGAAATCGCCCACCAAATCGCCAAGGATATGCAGGAGGGCGGTTATCTTACCCTAGAGGATTTAAGTCATTACCAAGTCCTTGAGAGAAAACCCCTAAAAACCCAATATCGCGGGTACGAAATACTGACCAATCCGCCTCCTAGTTCTGGAGGAATTCTCCTAGCTTTTGCCCTAAAATTACTAGAAACAGTCAATTTATCGGCTTTAGAGCCTCTAGGAGCCAAACATCTGCAAATTTTAACGGAAGTGATGGCCTTAACCAATCAAGCGCGGGTTCAAGGCTACGATGATTTTATCCATCAGGAGGGAATCGAAGATAAGTTCCTCTCACCGGAATTTTTAGGCAAATATCCCAATAAATGGGGCAGTACCACCCATATTAGCGTTATCGATGGGGAAGGTAATGCCGCCAGTGCCACCTTTTCCAATGGCGAAGGATCAGCTTATACCGTGCCGGGGACGGGAATTATGCTCAATAATATGATCGGGGAAGCGGACTTAAATCCCTTTGGTTTTCACAATTGGCCCGTTGATCGTCGTTTATCCTCAATGATGTCGCCGACGATGATTTTAGAGGAAGGAAAGCCGCGATTTGTTCTCGGTTCTGGGGGTTCCAATCGCATTCGCACCGCTATTTTGCAGGTTATTAGCAATTTAATCGATTTTCGGCAATCTCTACCCGATGCGATCGGTGCCTCGCGCATACACTGGGAAAATCAACAATTAGGAGTTGAACCTTGGGAAGATCGGGAAAATCTGCTCGAAAATCTGGTTTTACCCGCAAATACTCAAGTATCCCGGTGGCAAGAACAAAATATGTTTTTTGGGGGTGTGCATGGGGTGGCAGTGAATGATTGGGGAGAATTAACCGCTAAGGGGGATCCGCGTCGGGATGGAGTAGGATTAGTAATGGGGGATGTTTAGATAATGGGTACAACTTGCAGGCGTAACCCAAGTGCTTGCAAAACCTTAAGAACTGTAGCAAACTCTGGATTACCCCGATTCGACAAAGATTTATAGAGACTCTCCCGTCCCAAACCCGTCTCGCGAGCAATATGAGTCATCCCTTGAGAACGAGCTATATCACCTAATGCTGCCACTACTAAGCTAGGATCGCCATCTTCGAGGGCAGCTTCCAGATAAGCGGCGATATCTTCTTTTGTTTTCAAATGATCTGCTGCATCCCAAGGATAAGTCTGAATTGTAGCCATAGAGAATCTCCTATAAGTATTGGGCTAAATCTAATGCTGTTTTGATGTCCCGTTCTTGAGTCCGTTTGTCTCCCCCCGCCAAGAGAATAATCAAAGTCTCACCTTGTTGTTTGAAATACACGCGATAGCCCGGTCCATAATCAACGCGCAGTTCCGATACACCTCGTCCTACTGGCTTAACATCACCCGGATTGCCCATAGATAAACGACGAATGCGGATATTTATGCGTGCCTTGGCCTGATGATCTCGCAAAGCACTAAACCACTCAGAATAGGTTTCGGTCTGGCGAATTTCAATCATGTTTCCAGCGTATCTTTAAGGATACAAAAAGACAACAGAGAATCTCCCCAACCTTTTAGCCGGTGGATTGGGCAAAAAAGAGAATAAGGGGACAATTCCAAATCAATCGAATCTCATTTTAGCTGATACTTAAAAGACGGTGGCTTTCATGCTCCCGTGTTACTATCGGTAATTAGTAATCGGCCAACATAGTGGTGTGAGCTTGTTTACTTCTTATCGTTTACTGTTTACTTTTGACATACTCATGTTGCTCTTGCGTTATGGTATTACCGTGAGTGCGGTGCTTGGGTTGATTTTCTTGGCTGAATCCTCGGTTAAGGCACAAACTCAGTCCGCTGCCGATTTATTGAAGAAACCCCGACCTACTGCCAATCCAGTGTCTCAATTACCTGGTCCCTCGGCGGCACCGGCAACCACGGAAGCGGATCCCAAAGCCCCTAATTATCTTAATCCTAGTGGCAATCCCCTGATTTTTCCCACCAAACCGGATGAGGTGAATATTAGGGTAGTACAACCGATCACCTTAAATCAAGCGATCGAATTAGCTTTAAAAAATAATCAGACCTTACAGACAGCCCGGGTCGATTTAGAAATCGCTCGCGCCCAATTAAAGGAACAACAGGCGGCCTTATTACCCACGGCCCAAGCGGAAACCAGTCTCACTCAAGATCAATCGGCAGTCGCCCAAAGACAGAATGAGTTAGCCCGTCAACAGGGAATCCCAGCCACTACACCCGAAGATAGTACCAACTTTCAGGGTAGTGTTCGGATTGTCTATGGGGTTTATACAGGGGGTGAACGGACAGCCCAGATCAAAAGGGCCGAAAAAGTCATCCGGCAAAGGGAATTAGAGGTGGAACGAGTCTCGGAACAAACTCGTTTTGATGCCACCGATGCCTATTATGAATTGCAGAGGGGTGATGCTCAGGTAGCGATCTCCCAAGCTGCGATCGAAGATGCTAGTCAAAGTTTACGAGATGCTCAATTATTGGAGCAAGCAGGACTAGGAACCCGATTTGCTGTCCTACAGGCGGAAGTTGACCTAGCTAACGCTAACCAAGACTTAACCCGGGCGATTTCTACCCAGCGTATTTCCCGACGGCGACTGGCACAGATATTGAGTGTCGGTCAGCACATCGAGTTAACCGCTGCCGATGAGATTCGCGAGGCGGGAACTTGGGGCTTAAGTCTTGATGATAGTATCGTTTTAGCCTACAAAAATCGCGCGGAATTAGAACAACAACTCTTACAGAGGGAAATTAGCGCAGAAGACCGCTCGATCGCTATTTCGGCGGTGATTCCCCAGGTGGACCTTTTGGGCGAGTATAATGTCCTCAACGATCTCAGTGATTCTGCTGGTTTTGGCGATGGTTTTAGCGTCGGCGGCCGGATTCGTTGGACTTTCTTTGATGGTGGTCGTGCTTTTGCTCGCGCCCGTCAAGCGGAAAGAAACATCGATCGCGCCGATACGGAATTCTCCCTCCGTCGCAATGAAATTCGTCTTCAGGTGGAGGAATCCTACTATAGTTTGATTTCTAACCAAGAAAACATCAAAACTTCGCAAAAAAGTATTGAATCAGCCACGGAAAGTCTGCGATTAGCCCGTTTACGCTTTCAGGCGGGTGTGGGAACCCAAACGGACGTTATCAACTCCCAACGGGATTTAACCGATGCCAGAAGTCGTTATCTGCAGGCGATCGTTGATTACAATAAATCCTTGAATAGTCTCCAGCGATCGATTAGTAATTTACCGGACAATCGTTTGTTTGAAGTGCGTTAATTGTGCGATTTATTGATCTGTGGTGTGGGGGGAGATGGACAAATCTCCCCTATTTTAAGGGGTTTCGATGATTCTAATTTGTTGTTCCCGCAATTGCTGCAGGGTGGGAGTTTCCTGTCGCTCTTGCACCTAACGATAGGAATTACTGCGAAACAAAGCTGATCATAAATTGGACGGCCTTTTTCCTAGGCCGCTTGCAGAACATAGAAGGTATAACCATAGAAGTTGCTGAATTTCTCAAAAAGTTTCATCTCTTCTTCAGTTTCACGAATAACCGATGAGCTACTTGGGCTGATTTCCAGCTGCCCAATTCGCTCACGGAGAGGTTGATAATAATTTAGCCACCAAACCTGACTGGGCAGCCTCTGGGTAGAAAGTACCTTAAAACCAGACCTATTAGCCCGAACGATATTCTCAAACTCATTACCCATTGTATGATAGGCGTTTTGCCAATAGGCCACAGCCGGCTCTGGTAGCTCATCAGTAAACCAACTCATCTCCGAGATGACGGCAATCCCGTTGTTAGAAACAAGCGGTCGCCAGATTTTAAGAGCCTGCTCAAACCCAAGATTATAAGCAGCCCCCTCAGACCAAAGTAGATCAACTGAACCCACTGACCAATCAAGTTTAGCCATATCACCATGAATTGGAATGATTAAATGCTCAAGACCAAGCTGTTTTGCTCGGGTTTTGAGTTCGTCGATAAAAACCGATGAGGAATCCACTGCCATGACAGGGCTTTGGTAGTATTGTGCCAGCAGTAAAGCACTGGCACCACTTCCACATCCTAGATCGGCAATTCGTGGCTTGAGGGGCAAAATAGAGAGATTACTCAAAATTTTTAGGGAGAAGTCAGAGTCACCAGGCCCTTTACGGTCAAGTCCACGGTGTAAATCAGTTAAAGCGGCAACATACTCAGTTTGATTGTCTGTAGTCATAGAGATTTTTGCTGGCTCTAATAGCTGAAAACAGCCCATTCCTAGCTTAATCGCTTAGGCGATCGTTCCCGTCAGGGGGGAACTAGGACTAGCATAGGACTTAATCGGCATTCTTCCCGCTAAATAGGCTAAACGTCCCGCTTTTGCCGCCATTGCCATGGCCTGGGCCATCATAGCTGGATTGGCTGCCATAGCGATCGCACTGTTAATTAATAAAGCATCGGCCCCCATTTCCATGGCCCGGGCCGCTTCTGAGGGTGTACCGATCCCGGCATCTACCACCACGGGAATTTGGGACGATTCGATGATAATTGCGATATTTGCCTCATTTTTCAGCCCCTGGCCCGACCCAATCGGCGATCCTAGGGGCATAACCGTGGCGCAGCCAGCTTCCTCTAAACGTTTGGCTAAGAGAGGATCGGCGTTAATATAGGGCAGTACGGCAAAACCTTCTTTAACTAATTGTTCGGCCGCTTGCAAAGTTCCGATCGGATCGGGTAATAAATATTTAGGATCGGGAATAACTTCGAGTTTAATAAAGTTATTGTCTTCCTGTCCCAATAATTTGGCCATTTCTCGTCCTAAACGGGCCACCCGAATCGCTTCTTCGGCCGTTTGACAACCGGCAGTGTTGGGTAACATCCAAATTTTAGACCAATCGATCGCTTCTGCTAATCCCTCATGACCGGGTGCGTTCGTTTGTACTCTTCTAACGGCAACGGTGACAATCTGACATTCACTGGCACTAATACTTTCCTGCATAGTTGTCAGATTGGCATATTTGCCAGTCCCAGTCATCAAGCGGGAGTGAAAGGTTTTCCCAGCAATAGTGAGGCGATCATTCTGGGGCGATAAAAGTGCTTGGGGTTTATTCTCAATAATAGTTAAGGACATAGGTGGAATAGTAACGGGTGATGGTTGATTAAAGCGATCGCATCGAAAATGGGTCAAAATGGGATTAACTTTGTCATTAATCACTAGGTCAGCAATCAAGGAAGCAGTGACAGGAGCGAGTAAAATGCCATTGCGATAGTGACCGGTGGCTAAAATCAGGTTATCACAGCTACTGCGGCCTAAAATAGGTAATTCATCGGCTGTACCCGGACGGAATCCCCACCACATTTCCTCGATTTCCCAGTCAGCTAAAGGGGGATAGAGACGGGTGGCCCGCTCAAAAAGGGTTTGTAGTCCTTGGGGTGTATTACCCGTTTGCCAGGCCACTTTTTCGGAAGTGGCCCCGATAATTAAACGACCATTGCGACGGGGAACCAGATAGGTTTGCGGACCGAATAAAACCCTCGCTAAGGTCTGGTTAGGGGGCATTTTTACCGCGGCCATTTGACCTTTGACGGGATGGATAGGAAGGGGTAAAAGTTGACTAGCCCAGGATCCCGTCGCTAAAATGTAAATTTTTGCTTCTAATTCCCCAATTGAGGTATAAATACTCTTGACTTTTCCCTGCTTTTGTTGTAGGGCGTGGACTTCTATGCCTTGGCGAATTTCTACCCCTAAATTTTCGGCCGCTTGTTGCAGCGCAGTCACTAGCTGCCGGTTGTCCACTTGTCCATCGTCGGGATACCACCAACCACCGACCACATCTTTACCTAGTCCGGGTTGGTAGAGGTGAACTGCATTGCTGTCTAACCAAATTTTATTAGCTGTATTGGCAGCAATAGGCTGATCTAGCTCGTAAACGGGAGCAAGAATACCACAGGGATAGTAACCGCTATTTATCCCCGTTAAATCCTCGATTTTGCGGCTCCATTCTGGATATAACCAGCGCGATTGTAAACAAAGATCGAGAAACGGACCCGGGGGAATCCCTTCTGCATGGGGGGCCAACATTCCCGCAGCCGCACGACTAGCGGCCTGAGCTATATCTCGAACTAGGAGGGTAACTTTTGCCCCCCGCAATTGCAAATCGACTGCGATCGCTAATCCGATGATACCACCGCCCACGATCAAAATTTCGCTAGTTGAGTTCATAAAAGTCTCTGGCACCAAAGAGAATTACTGAAATGACAAGGAATCAGAAGTTAAAACAAGAAAGACGTAGTAAAATAACATATATATTTTTTTATCCCAATTAATCATAATTTTTAGCTTGATTGACTACTAAACTCGCAATTAGTCAGCCGAGAGAGGGGAGAAGTGAGGATACGGGCATAATTCAAGCTTAAGATTATTTGTAGTCAATCTTTTCTAAGCTTCCCTTTTTCTTTAGAGCATTATGACTTCCCCTGCTGTCGATCGAGTTTATCAAGGTCAATTCGGAGAGTTTACGATTACGGATAGTGATCGCCTAGGGGTGCGTCTCTACCGTCTGGGTTTAAATTTAGCGGCTTTTAGTTTCGCTGTCGCTACAATTATAGTTCTCACCCGACCGCAATTACTGCCCCTGACTAACCTTTTATACATGGGTTTTTGTCTGGGGTTAGGCATCAGTTTATTGACTATCCATATATATTTAATTCCCCTCCATCGTCTCCTGCAATTTTTTTGGCTAATCGGGGCGATTACTTCCCTAATTTTCAGCCTCTATTCTCACCTTTCCCCCCTAGAATTTGTCTATAACCACCCAGTGAGTTTATTCGGTGTCGGCTTTATTTTTGCTAGTCTCACGGGGATTTATTTCAAAGAAGCTTTTTGTTTTAATCGTCTAGAAACCAAGTTTTTAACCCCTCTAGTTCCCACTCTTTTACTCGGTCATCTTTTGGGGATATTACCCTTAAATTGGGAGAAGGGGCTATTAATTCTCTGGGCGACTTTATTCGTTATCTTTGCTCTGAGAAAATTAAGCCAACCTCTCCCCAACGATATCGGTGATAAATCAGTCTTTGAACATCTTAATCACTGACGAACTGATAACTGATAACTGATCAGTTATCACTGATAACTGTTACCTATCTGGGGGCCTCTATGGTGGCCGGATTAGCAGTATTGGGAGTCTTGCTAGTGAACATTTGTATTAGACTAAAACCGACAAAAGCGAGTAAGGCTATGCCACCAATAGTAGTAACAATTTTACCCACGAGATTTTCTGTGCGGGGTTGTTCGGGGGCATCCTCGTTGGGATCCTCCGAATGGGCAAAACGATTGTAGAGGAAATCGAGGGCTTCATTGCGAAGTTCGTAGTAACGGGGATCCTCGGTAATTTGGGAACGAACCCGGGGACGAGCAAAAGGCATCTTTAACACCTCCCCGATTTTAGCGCTTGGGCCGTTGGTCATCATCACCAAGCGATCGCACAAGAACAAAGCCTCATCGATATCGTGGGTAATCATCAACACGGTTAACTGGTGTTCTTGCCAGATTTTCAACAATTCTTCCTGTAATTCTTCTTTGGTGATCGCATCTAAGGCCCCGAAAGGTTCATCGAGGATGAGAACTTGGGGACGAATGGCCAGGGCGCGGGCGATCGCAACCCGTTGTTTCATACCTCCCGATAATTGGGGGGGTTTTTTCTGGGCTGCTTCTGTCAATCCCACTAAGGATAGATTTTCTTCCACAATCTTCACCTTCTCAGCGTGAGATTTTTCGGGATAAACCGAATTAACCCCGATATAAACGTTCTCAAAGGCAGTTTTCCAGGGCAGAAGCGAATAATTTTGGAATACCATCATCCGGTCTGGTCCTGGTTCCTTAACCTCTTTATCCTGTAGCAGCACTTGCCCACGACTAGGAGAAGAAAACCCCGCCACCATATTCAAAAGAGTCGATTTACCGCAGCCGGAGTGACCGATAATGCAGACAAATTCCCCCTCGTTGACTTGCAGCTCCACACCGTCTAAAACGGTGTAAACCCCTTCGGGAGAGGGGTATTCTTTGGCAACATTACTAACTAATAAAAAAGGCTGGGTGGTGGTGCTGGAATTCACGGTCTTATCGGTAAAAGTTTGCATATTCGTCCTAGATTTATTTTAAGGTGGGCAAAGCCCACCACAACTATTAATTCGGGTCTGCTGAAAAAGTTTTTCGTGGGGTGTGGGGTGTGGGG
>NZ_JADEVX010000175.1:0-8806 GCF_015207925.1 Microcystis sp. LEGE 00066
TCTCTTCTTCCGTTACGTCATTTCTTCGGCTAACATTTAAAATATCTCCTTCTTTTAATTGTTCGAGTATATTCTCGGCTAGTCTTTTCGTATAGGTTCGTTTCTTGGCGACAAAATCTAACTCTTCACTAAAGGGTTTTCGACAATTATCGCACTTAAATTGACGACGATTAACCTGTAGGTACACTGGTTGACCTGAGAGCGGTAAATCTTTGACTAAATGTCGATGATTTTGGTGGAGTTTATCGCTCTCTAACCCACAACGAGGACAGATTGCTTTTTGATTTTTCGATTCGATTTGGCAAACTATACCGATATTTTCTAGGTGTAGATAGCCTTGAATAGACGTTCCTTTTAGGTTCAAAAATTTGTCAAGTATCATAAGTAAAATACTCTGGTTTTTGGCTATTATATCAAATCTTAACTCGATTGTCTATCTTTTGATATTAACTTGTTTGTGCCGTAAGTGTCTCCCTGTATAGATTTCAGCTACTTTTAGGCGTAGGTACTCTCATCGAATTTTATTTTAAGTTAATTATTTGCATAACAATTCCCGAAGAGCCAAAAACTTTTACCACTTCATCAAAAGTTTCTCAATTTCCTTTTTTGATGAATTCTACGAATCTTTTTTTATCGGAATATCTCACTCCTCCCATCCCATTTACTCGACCACCTCTTCTTTGTCCGCTAACTTTTTTTTGCTTTTTTTCCCCATGTTTTTCTTCTCATGACTCTTAAACTATAGCTTTTTTCAGTCTGCTGAGGTACAAAAGTTATGGGCTTTAGACGAAAGGAAAGAAGAATAGGTGTACCTCACTAGCTTAAGAAACGCTATATTCTGAATGAAAACTTGAAGTTTTACTCTTAACTCAAAACTCTTTAGATATGCTTTAATTTAGTTATCAAAATCTCTTTATTTAAGCGGCACAAACTGTCTCAATTTTGATAATTGAGAATAAATTCTCCTTGATTTGATTAATGTTTAGCAACTTTTAAGAGGCGGCTATACCTATCCCTAACTCAAAGTTATATAAAGGTTTTGAGATTTATTCAGCCAACCCTATTTAATGATCGCTGCCGTTTTCCTGTACCGATCCTAACTGTTGACGCACATCATCGATCGCTAGATTTAACTGGGCAATTTTATCTTCTAAACTGCGGCGGGCCATTTCCATACCTTCCTCTGGAGTCAAGCGCCCATTGCGGATCTCCTCCAAAAAAGACTGATTATCACCATCTGCTAAACCGCGACGGCTGCGATTAGCCAACACCGTCCCCAAAACACCGCCCACTAAACCACCGACAATCGCACCAGCCAAAAAACCGCCCGCAAACCCATCTCGCTG
Organism: Microcystis sp. LEGE 00066; assembly: GCF_015207925.1. NCBI lineage: Bacteria > Bacillati > Cyanobacteriota > Cyanophyceae > Chroococcales > Microcystaceae > Microcystis > Microcystis sp. LEGE 00066. The sequence continues at coordinate 1,347 of NZ_JADEVX010000175.1, forward strand.
ACTCATAATCCGTTTTTCTCCTAATAGGTTCCAAAAGCTCGATCGCCGGCATCGCCCAACCCCGGCACGATGTAACCGCGGCTATTTAGTCCTTCATCGATAATAGCCGTATAGATGTTCAAGCTGGGATAATTCTGACTCAATTTCTGTAAAGCCGGTGGGGCAGCCACCACGGAAATCAGGCGAATTAGGGCAGGATCAACGCCTCTGCTGGTAATTTCTGCCATTGCCGTTGAAATTGATCCCCCCGTGGCTAACATCGGTTCAAGAATTAACACTCTCGTGGCCGGATCAAAACTAGCCGGTAATTTATTTAAATAACAACTCGCCTCCAGGGTTTCCTCGTTTCTGGCTAAACCGAGATGATAGGTACTAGCTAGGGGTAAAAGACTTTGCGCCCCTTCCAAAAGGGCTAATCCTGCGCGTAAAATCGGGACTACGGCCATCGGTACGCTAGGATCGATAAAAGTAGCGGGACATTCCGCTAGAGGGGTTTTAATGCTAGTTTCCAGGGTCGGCAACCATTGCCTGGCTGCTTCGTAGGTTAACCAGCGCCCTAGTTCCGTCATCGCTGTTTTAAACAGTACCGAGGGGGTATTTTGATCGCGGGCGATCGCCAGCCAATGCTTAACCAGAGGATGTTCGGGAACATAGACGCGCAGTTGTAAAACCATGAAAACACGAGAACTCGATCGAGGGCTAAACTTTATCTTAAGCCAAAAAGCCATCAGCCCGGAATCAGTTATTAGTTTCTAAAGGCAAGGGGCGACAGGCACTCATGCACAAGAAAGAATCTGGCAATTCTCCCACCTAAAAACAAGGGTAAAAACTAAGTAGGTAGGTATTGAAAACTTTCAGATGCCCCCCTTATTAAGGGGGGACTAAGGGGGGATCGGCACCCTCCTTAATAAGGGAGGCAGGGGGGATCGAACCTAAAATCCATTTTTAATTTAATTATAACCAGCCACCTAAGTACATCAAAGCTTTGAGCCTAACCAATTAGGTTTTAGATTCGGCCTTTGGTATTAGTCATCAGTAAACCGATGACTGAAAAAAGCTCTTGTCAGAGGTCTGCCCGAATATGTAACAATTTATGGGGGAAACCCCCAGCAAATTTAACCAGAAAAACATGGCAGCTACAATTAAGAAAGGAGCTTTAGTCCGCGTGGTGACGGGAAACCTAGAAAATAGCCTCGAAGCCCTAGCCAGCGATCGCCGTTTACCCAGTTATATGTTCGACTCGACAGCAGAAGTCTTGGATGTAAAAGATGATTATGCTTTGATTAAATTCTGTGTTCCCACCCCCAGTGTGTGGCTAAAGCTCGAACAACTGGAACCCGCCTGATGAGGAATTGCCTCATCCATAAACCATGGTTGACTTCTACGATACACTCATCCCCTGTCAATCGCCCCGAGTCTCGGTTATTGGTGCCGGCAACGTCGGACGCACCCTGGCCCAACGCATCGCCGAAAAAAACCTCGCTGATGTGGTTCTCCTCGATATCGTCCATGGTTTGCCCCAGGGTATTGCCCTAGATTTGATGGAAGCTCAGGGCATAGAACTGCACGACAGCGAGATTATTGGCACTAATAACTACGAAGACACGGCAGGCTCGGATATTGTCGTGATTACGGCTGGATTAGCCAGAAAACCTGGCATGAGTCGCGATGATCTCATGAATGTCAATGCTAAAATTGTCGTCGAGGCCGCCACTAAATGCCTCAAGTATTCTCCGGAAGCCATTTTTATTGTCATCACTAATCCCCTGGATGTGATGACCTATCTAGTCTGGCAAGCAACCGGTTTACCCCCCCAAAGAGTGATGGGAATGGCGGGAGTCCTCGATTCTTCCCGTTTACAAACCTTTATCGCCATGGAATTGGGGGTTAGTACCGCCGACGTTCATGCTATGGTTTTGGGTGGTCACGGTGATTTAATGTTGCCCCTACCCCGTTACTGTACCGTCAGTGGTGTGCCGATTACCGAATTAATGGACGAGATAACAATTAACCGTTTAGTGGAGAGAACTCGCAACGGTGGGGCTGAAATCGTCAAATTACTGCAAACTGGCGGAGCTTATTATGCCCCTGCTTCCTCTGCCTGTACCATGGTCGAGACGATATTGAGAAATCAATCCCGTTTACTGCCGGCGGCAGCCTATCTTAAGGGTGAATACGGTTTACAGGATGTCTATCTGGGGGTTCCCTGTCGCCTAGGATGTCGGGGTGTGGAAAGTATTCTGGAAGTGCGTTTGACCGATGCTGAACGTCTGGATCTACACACTTCCGCTGCCTCAGTTCGTCAAAATGTTCATTTAGCTCTTGACAGTCTCAAGGTTTTGATGTAGTTAATACAACTCATATTTTAAGAGGGTACAGGGCAAAGAACCGTTATACAAGGGAGTGCGACGGGAAGAACGCAGACCGATTTGTTTAGTCAGTTCTTTGTTTCCCGATAAAATATAGGCTGTCCAACCCTTAAACCTCTGTTTTAAGACATCACCGAAGGATTTATATAAGGGCCATAATTCTTCGGTATTACCCAATCTTTTGCCGTAAGGGGGATTACAGAGAATAATCCCTCGATCGCTCGTCGGTTCTAAGTCGGTGATGCTTTGCAAGCTAAAATTAATATAGTCCTGCACTTGACAAAAATAGGCGTTATCCTCGGCCTGACGCAAAACCTCATAATCGGCATCACTAGCATAAATTGGCGCATTTAGCTGAGATTTTTGTTTTTCTTTAGCTTCCTGAAGCAAAGATTGCCATAAATCCGGTTGATAGTCTGGCCATTTCTGAAATCCGAACTGGGAACGGGATAAACCGGGGGCAATATTTAAAGCTTTTAACGTCGCTTCGATGACAATGGTTCCCGAACCACAGAAAGGGTCCAAAAGCACCATATCATCCTGCCATGCTGATAATTCTACCAAAGCAGCGGCAAGACTTTCTTTCAGAGGTGCGACTCCCATGGCCCGATGATACCCGCGACGATGTAAACTGTGGCCAGAACTATCTAAACTAAGCACACAGCGATTTTTCTCGATATGAGCGTTAATTTGCAGGTCGGGGTTTTCTGTATCCACAAAAGAACGGGGATTGCCCTGTTGACGCTGTTGGTCGATAATAGCGTTTTTGATGCTTAAAGCGGTGTAATGGGTGTGATTGAGGCGATCATTCGTTCCCGTACATTGTACCGCTAAAGTTTCCTCACTGCTGAGATAATCTCGCCAATCAATGGCTTGAATACCATCATACAGTTCCTTCCCATCCCCACAGGGAATTTCGGCAATGGGAACCAAAACCCGAAAAATAATTCTTGACCAAAGATTGACTCGATAGAGTAGGGAGATATCCCCCTGAAAATGGACTCCGGTGAATACTGGTTTCACTTCTTTGGCCCCTAGGAATTCTAATTCCCTAGCGGCAATTTCTTCTAGTCCCCTAGCGGTGGTAGCAAAATAGGATCGAGTCATTTCAGTTATCAGTTATCAGTTATCAGGTTTCAGTTATCAGTTATCAGTTTTCAGTTATGAGTTATCAGTGACTAGCACTGGTCGTTGGTAGCTTGAAATCAGAAAGATTTTAATTTTTATCCCCTTGTAAATTCCCTATCTCATTCGTTCTTTCTTTATCTTGCAGGTAGTTGGCGATCAAATCAAGTTTTTGTTAGGAAATATTAAGGGTTTCTCTCAATCAAGACTAGACAGCATTCTCTGAGAAAATAATGTAGGCGCTCATCATCATTCTTCTCTCGAGTTGCCTGAGCTATATTTGCTAGTTCTGTTTCTCCTATCTCTATATTATCCAGCCAACGCTCAAAATCTCCTCTGTCCATGTGTTCTTTAAATTTATTGGGATTATCTATAGATAATTCGAGTAATTCTGGGATATTGTTAACGACTTTTACTTCACCATTGTCTAAGTTAAAGAGGTCATTCTGTTATTCTTACTTCCCCTCCCAACGACCGGCTACTGACTCCTGACGACCGACTCCTAACCCCACCAATAAACTTTTTGCCGTAAACCCTACTTAAGTAAGCTAAAACGGATTTTAACCGCCTATCCTTAGATTAGCTGTCTCGGAGTCTCGGAGTCTCGACTAGGAAATTAATTTTGCACGACTACTTAACTAACACTCCATTCAGAAAAATTTCGGCAATACCTTCGGCCATTTCTTGTAAAGCTAAGGGGGAAGCATTACTATCTAAAATAGTTTCACTAGAAAAACCGGCAATTGCGAACATTCCTAGAAAAACCTGAGCTACAATTTTCGGATTCATGGGACGATAGATACCACGATCGATCGCTGTTTGAAAAAAAGCCTCAGCCACATCGGTCATTTTAGCAATTACCTCCGATTGAATCCGCTCTTTTAATTCGGGGTGAAATTGTGCCTCTATAAAACAAACTCGCAATAAATCGCTATTTTCTCGCATTCTCAACACCCTACGTCGCATCACCTGCGCTACCGCTTTATAACTGCCCATTTCGCTCAATTCCGTCAGCAAGTCGGTGAGAATGTCCACCCATCCCCTAGTGGCCACTTCGATTAAAATCGCCTTTTTGTTGGGAAAATAACGAAATAAAGTTCCTTCTGCCACATTTGCTTTTCCTGCTAGGTCTTTGGTCGTGGTTCCTTCATAACCCTTAGCGGCAAATAAACGTAAAGCTGCCTGTAGAATACGACTACGGGTATCTTCTTCCCCAGAATTGGTCTCAGTTAGGGAACGTTGAAAAAGACTTTGCATAATTATTGACAGCTAGAACGGGATAGAGCCATTGTCATCGATCAAGTTAGGTGTTTACTCAAATGCTTCATAAAATTTTGAGTAATTGGGATTAGAGATTGTTCGGTTATCGTTCCGCAGACTTCCCCAGAAATCAAGCTAGAAGCTTGTCCACCTAGCTAAAATCTTAATGAGTTTCATACGGTCGCTGTGCAAGCGGATAGTTAGACCGTAGCTCACCCCTTTTTATACAACCGTTCTGGGGCGAACTGCAAATTCAGACTGCGAACGGGAAAAACAAACATCAAACTCAAAAAGGAAATTAGCCTGCCCCAAAATTAAAGGTGTACTAGGAGCTTGAGTCCAGGCAAATGCTAGATTAACGGTGGGGAATGGGTTAACTTGGCCTTCAACAACGACGGCACGAGCTTGACAATGGGCTAAGTTCCCAGCCAAGATAACCGAAAGATTTTCATTCTCCCAGATAAAGCCTAGTTGTAGGCCCAACTCGTAGGGTAGAACGTTGACACTTGCTCCCGTATCAATCAAACCTTCGGTGTTTAAGGAGCGCCCATTGAGACCCAGCGTCATAGGCACATATGGCATTCGGTCAACCATGCTGGAACTGGTGTCAATAATTTTGTAGGGAAATTTTTGACCATCAAGCATTCTGTTCTTTTTGTTTTGTAGCCAGAAGGTTCATTAAGGTGTTGGCCGCTTCAGAACAGCCATAGGGAGACCAGATTGGGTACTCTTGACCTTCTACAAAAAAGTCTCCGTTCTCTTCTTTGACAAGCTCAGTGGCCAAGAATTGCATTAGTCGCAGCTTGTCAATTTTTGAAAGTTCCTGGATTTGAGATTTGAGTTCAGCCAAGGACATTTTGAGAGCCTCTTTTCTGAAATTTGGTGGCAAGGTAATGATACTGGCTTCTGGTTCAGGTACAGACCAGCAATCAATATTCTACCATCCAGACTGCTGAAAAATATCGTCAGTGCTGGGTTGTAACCAGTATTTTCCCCGATTTTTTTGACTTTTTACTTTTCTCTTGGGATAAGATTGTGATCGATCGAGTTTAGGGAATTTTTATGACCACAGAAAGTTTAGCGACTTCAGAAGCAATAGAGTCAATGACCGATGAATTTCTGGCTAGTACAAGCAGTCACCAAGAAATGATTGAAATGGTTATTTCTACTCTGCAGCAGAATGATACTGCTATGGTACAACATACAGAAAAAGGTTATCTGTGGAAGTTCCAGTATGGTAGCGTTGAGGTATTTGTGCAGTTAACTGGGGAAAGCGATGATGATTTTCTCACGGTGTGGTCTTCTGTGCTGAAATTGCCTGTTCAGGATGAATTGGGATTAACCCGCAAGTTATTAGCGATGAATTGTGCCGAAACCTTTGAATCTCATTTTGCCATTATGAATGAGCAGGTGGTGGTGATTTCTCAGCGTACGGTGGCCGATTTGTCTCCCGGGGAGATTTCCCGAGCAATTACTCTCGTGGCGACGGTAGCAGATAATAATGATGAAATGTTACGAGAATCCTTTGGTGGCAGCTAAAATTTGGCGTTATATCCCTCCAATTATCTCATCGGCAGAGCTACAAATGGCGCTCGATTCTTGGTTACTAGAACAACACCGTTGTGGTCATCATCCCCCGACTCTGCGTTTTTATCAATGGTCGCCCCCGGCTATTTCCTTGGGCTATCATCAACGGCAATATCCCGATTTTTGGCGTGATTTGACTTGGCAAGGTCAAAAAATCTCCCTAGTTCGTCGTCCTACCGGTGGCCGGGCCGTACTACATCAGGGGGATTTGACTTATATGGTGGTAAATTCGGGGATGAAGGGGAATGTTAGGAAAGTTTACTGTCAAATCTGTCAATTTTTAATCACAGGCTGGCAAAATCTCGGTCTAGAATTGTCCTACGGTGCTGCCGGCCGGGGATATATCCATTCTGCTAACTGTTTCGGTACAGCTACCGGTGCGGATTTAGTCGATAATTGGGGAAATAAATTTATTGGGAGCGCCCAACTGCAACGGGGTTCCTCGGTTCTCCAACATGGTTCGATGGTGTTAGAGCAAGATAATTCGCTGTTTGAGCAAGTTTTCGCCAGTGCTGCCCCTCAAAAGCTCAATTTAGCCCCAGATTTGACCCTAGAGACAATTATCGCTACCCTGAAAACCGCCGCCGAGGAATGCTTTGATTGTCAATTGCTAGAGCAACCCCTAGAGGATTGGGAATGGCGATCAATTAAAAAAATGAATATAAATACTCATTGACAAAAAAGTTTTTGTGTGTACAAAAAATCAATTATGAGTCAAGTTGTATAGATTTGTAATTTTTTGCTAATAATAGTTAAAGGTAGATAGAGGCCGCAAGGAACCAAAGTCTTACCGAACTCGAAATTATTGTCTAGCTTGTGCTAGTTTAAGAAACGTTAATCTTTTACAGTTTGTGAGGATTAACGAGTGATCGCAGCTAGTTTAGTTAAGCTAATCCAGTCAATCGATCGCGCCATCTTATAAGACAATGGGAGTAATCCCAGACTCAAAAAAGTTAAGAAATCTTGCCCGTGATTTCAGTTAAGCAAGAGGAAAAACCCCCATGACCATTGCTGTCGGACGCGCCCCAGAAAGAGGGCTGTTTGATGCTCTCGATGACTGGCTCAAAAGAGACCGTTTCGTCTTCATCGGTTGGTCTGGTTTACTACTCTTCCCCTGCG
>NZ_JADEVX010000176.1:0-8756 GCF_015207925.1 Microcystis sp. LEGE 00066
TAAAAATTTTGTTAGAATTTCATCCAGATTTATGAGTTGAAATCGATTTTTCATGGACAAAGTTCTTAAAACCTGTCTATCTCCAGCGTTGGATGATAATTATCTGTCAAAAAATAATGCTTCTACACAAGTTCTCTATTTAAATAAGAGAATTTTATCTGAATTTTTTTCAAAATGAGAATTGCTGCTTCATTTTACCCTGAGCAATGGGGGTGTCTATCGTTGAGGTGGCGGAGGGGATTAAACCAGAAGTTGTTGGGTTTTCTTTTCGTCAACCCAAGCTACAAGATCAGCGTACTGCTACGCAGTGCCTTCAGCATCGCACTGTCCAGCCAATGGTTGAACTCACCCGCCGCTAATAACTTTCAGTGCGTGAAGACGATCGCACTCTCGGTCGGGTGCAGTGATTTGTTATACTGTCGCTTGATCGGGAGCTTAATAACTTTACGTCCACTGGCAATTTGCTTTTCTCTAAGATCGTCAAATATTGCTTTGAGATCATAATTAAAAGATTTTGCGTATTCTTCTCTATATTTATGAATTTCTTCGACAATTTCATCTTTATACATAGTTATTCTCCCCGAAGCTTAAATCCTATGAACTCGTAAGGGGTACAAACAAATGGTAGCCTGTATCCAAACTCAATACTAATTTGAGATAGCTTTCTTTGGATTTGAGCGTTTGCCATCTGCTTACAATTCCATGTTAGTAGATAGTCTAAGCCATAAACGTTTGCTAGTGCCATGTGTAAGGCATCATTAGAGGCTTTGGGGGGTAGGTTGCTTTGTTGTAAGAATTCTTGTGCTAGAGCGATCGCTTCTTCGGTTAGATCGAGAAAAATCAAGGACTGTAGCAAGTTCTGTCTTTGAGTAGCAATTGTTGGATCGCCTCTCGATGCTTCATCTTCAACAATTTCCGAAACGTACAGAACCAATGAACTACTATACTCATCCCACCAGTCTTGTGTAATCTTAATGTTAGCGGCAAGAATCAGGTTTTCTGTTGGTCTTGCGGTTAGATGACCCAAAATACTGGTTTCAATATAGACGGTTTCGCTCACGGCAATAAGAGAAAATCTATCCCACGTCTATCCTACTGCATTTAATCTTGGTTTTGAGGGAATTGGGTTTCCTACCTACAAGATCAGCGTGCTGCTACGCAGTGCCTTCGGTATCGCACTTTAACCCACAACTTCAATCAATGTCCATGGTGCGTTCCCCAAAAATCGATCGGTGGCGCAGTAGGATTCACATTAGGGAACGCACCCTACGGCTTTTAGCATTGAGGGATTTGCAATAAGTCCTCCAAGACCAATGGCTACTATTAAGAACAATAGAGCAAACGCGATTGACATATAGGTTAAAGTTTCGGCATGAGGTCGCCAATCAATTCCAAGTTCTACCTGATGATGCTTCACCCAATTTGACAAATCCCAAGTCTTCCATGTGCCGAAACAAAACATAATGAACGTCCCGATGCTGAGTAGAAATGGTAGTTGAAGAGCAAGCCGGATTAAGTTTTCGCTAAGTTTAGCGCTGATTACATAGGTCAAAATCGCCCCAATAATTCCAAAGGAAAAAGAGGCGGATTTGATTAAATTTTCAAAATAAAATTTATGCAAATCTATCAGTTTTTCAAACTGAAGCCATTGATATTCTTTATCCTCGCTCAAGAACCAATTCTCCTTTTTTAACTTCAGATACCGATGAACTAGCCCTGTTTACACCCTCCACCGAGGACTTGCGGCATAACGGTCTAGTTAGGCTTTTCGCTAAGGGTAGGGTAATACATTTAAATTTTGAATAAATCGGTAGTCTCGTTGATTCTTGGTGATAAAAGGGTAATTCCATATTATTGCTGTACCTGCAATCAAGCCATCGGCAATCAGCAAACCGTGACTTAGCCGATACAAGCGAAGTAAGTCAACCGCCTTGTCTGAAATAGGTTGGTCAATTCTGATTACATCAAACTGTTGAAGGAATTTTTCCAGCGTCTGTAACTCTGACTTGTTAGTGCAGCCAACAATTAGTTCCATTTGTGTAACTACGCTAATTGCTAATCTGGAACTTGATTGTAGCCTTTGCAGACAATTGACTGCTTCAGCAATACCACGACCAACATCAATGATTATGTCGGTATCTACGATAGTTGAACTAGCCATTTGTCTTTGACCACTCGCTTTCTCGTAAATTTCGCACCCAAGTAGTACTATCTAAATCTTGACGATTGCGCCACATTCCAACAAAGGGATCATTAACTAAATCAACATTTGACGATGCAGACAGAGGTTCAGAATATATGTACTTTTGTTTCAAAAAAGCGATCAGGCTGACTACTTGGCTCTGTGCTTCAGCAGGCAAAGATAAAAATTCACCTAAAATCTCATGAGTCATGGTTGTATCCTCCCCTATATCACGCCCAAAAGCGTGTTAGCCAGATTAGCTTACCGCAAACAGCCTCCTTTAAGGAAACTTATCACAGAAGCTTTCTAGAAAGCTAGCAAAGATTCTTGTATCTGGCTGCACTTTGTCACAAAATTTCACTATTATTTCGGGTAAGGTATCGTAAATCCCTTGATAGATTCAATCGGGACTCACTTCTGGGAAAACCGCTATAGATCTCCTGCAAAAATCAAAAATCTGACCTTAGCTGAGGAGAATCCGAGACAGGAGGAGAAAAAAGACGAGAAAATTTAGTACAAATGCTCTACTCTCCCTGCTCTGGCGCTCTCTAGCTTACCAGAGGTCGATTATTCACTAAATGGTATCAAAAAAATCGGGTCTAAAACCTCGTCTTTACTCGTTTTATTATAACAGGATTTGGGATCACAGCTGCAATCAATGTGCATGGTGCGTTCCCCAAAAATCGATCGCTGGAGCAGTAGGAGCCACATGAGGGAACGTACCCTACAAGATCGGCGTGCTGCTACGCAGTGCCTTCGGCATCGCACTACAAATCATCAATCGTTACCAACCCACCTTCCGTAAACTGAATCACAAGTTCATGGCTATCTAATAAAGCAGTTCCAACCAGGGGGCGCCGTCCTGTGGCAAATACACGAGTTTCTCGCTCCTCACCATTCCAGATAATAACTGCTTTGTGAAGAGGCAGCATTACTTGGCTGTTGTCTGCTAAATTCGCACGCATATCGTACCTGAAAGGAAGATTCAGTAATGCTACTGCTTCGGGTGGTAAACAAAGCTCATCTGTAAATCCTGTATCTACTACAAACTCAATCGGAAAGTCGGCGCGATTTGGAATCCGAAATGGGATAGTGATGATCGGGTGTCCATTCGCCACAATACCTAAAATCACTTAACTACACGCTCCATAACACCCCCACCAAAAGCGGCAGCAACGTTGTAGCCAATTTTGATCCCAAAGAGCCGAGCATGGGGGTGTTTCTCGCTCAATAAGTCAGCAGCGTGTAAGCCATTTTTATCAACTTTGTAGTCACCTGTTTCAATGTCAATGATAACCATCTTGCCAATGTTTTCTTCAACTTCCACCTCTTGGCGGATTCTGCTTTCGTACAGTTTCTCTGCACGTTGAGCAACTTCTTCACGGCTTAAAAGGATGGCTTGCATATACTAACTCCTGATTACGATTTGACTTCTGGAGACCTCTCTATAATATCTCACAGGTCTGTAGGATGAGCTAATGCCCATCCTACTACGTCTCGACAAGATTGGTGTACTGCTACCCAGTGCCTTCGGTATCGCACTTTAACCCACAGCTTCAATCAATGTGCATGGTGCGTTCCCCAAAAATTGATCGCTGGACCAGTAGGAGTCACATTAGGGAACGCACCCTACGGTGATTGCACCGTTAAGTCTCTCATTCTAATTTTGTCTTCTTCAATAACTGTAAAGTGTCCATACCAGTCATCCCGCAATGAGATAACCTTGGCAACTTTCTCAGCGACTACAGATCCAGAAGGTACTCTTATTCTAAACAAAATAATACCAACACTGGCCGGCAACCTTGAACGAAAGGCGAGTTCTCCAAAATCTTTATCAAATGTCAAGAGAATACGATTTTCTGCCTGGGCGCGACTTAAAACTTCCTGGTCCGAGATTCCGGGGGATTCCACCCTAATCCACAGGACATCATGGCCATTTTGTCGTAGGGCTTCAACCGCATCAAGGGGGAAATTTTCGTTCGCTAGAAAACGCATCAGTTAAGCAGGAATAGCATAGACTTTCTCAGATTTGAGCATTACACTAGCATAGCTAAGACAAGCTTGAATATCTTCTACTGTAATACCTGGGTAGTTTCGCAGAATTTCATCAACACTCCAACCTTGGGCGAGAAGATCGATGATAAATTCAACCGCAATCCTTGTTCCTTTAATGATAGGTTTTCCCACCAAAATATAGGGATTTATTGTAATTCGATTTTCCCAGTCCATAGCTACATCATTGAAAGTGTTTTCAAAAAGGTCAAGGCTGCGTGGGACGCACCCTATATCTCGTTTTATTATAACAGGATTTGGTATCACAGCTTCAATCAATGTGCATGGTACGTTCCCCAAAAATCGATCGCTGGAGCAGTAGGAGCCACATTAGGGAACGCACCCTACAAGATCAGCGATCGCGCTGAAGATTCAATGTTTGTCGATTTAATTCTAACTTAATCCTAGTTCGAAATATATTTTTTGGCTGCGTTATCAAAATAGTCTAATAAAAATGTTTCTTGGTGAACATCAGAACCATAAAAACTTATTTCTCCAATTTTGTTTAATAAATGTCTTTGACTAGCTAAAATACTATGATCTAATACCTTGTTTAAAAATATCTGGTATTGATTTTTTCCATAGTTCTTGACAAATTCACGTATTGTTTCTACAAACCTTAATAATGAAACTCGTATAAATAAGTCCGAATTTTCATAAAAGCTCGAAGAAAATAGCATATATTGCATAGTAATATCTATAGGATTAACTGAAATTGCATTGTTTAAATATAGAGTATATGGTGTAGCCAATTCATTTTTGTAATCTTCTAGTGTCCCTTCTAAATCATTTGAAAGTTGATTATTTAATCCCATAACCAAAGAGTTGAGAACAAAGTCTCTATCTATAGAGTATTCTGTCAGAGAAGCTGCCGAAATTCTAATAAAAGCAGCTTTGAGAAGCATATTAATAAACAGTTCATCGGAATTAATCTTTTGCTCCATTTTTAAGTAGCTATCTTCACATTGAGCTAAATGAGTTATCTTCATGTAATTGTACACAGATTGATTTTGAGAAAACGGAACCAATTTTTGTAATTCATGACAGCACCTATAAAGCTCTTTCATGAATTGAATATTAGGAATGTTTTTTGAAACATCTTGGCCATTTAAAATATCAGTAATAAAGTCTCCAAAAATCTTCTTTTCTTTCTCAGACAAAATTTTATTTGAGTCTAATATATTATCTATTAGTGGGTGACTAACGCTGAAGTAGTAGCTGATTTTTAAGATTTTTAAAAAGCTTTGCTCTGTCATTTCAAAATCATTTGCATAATAAGCATAGATCAGAACCCCGGTTATAATTCGAAACATTTTAGATAAACCACTACTGTCTAAGGAGTCGGGAGGAATATAATTAAGAGTTTGCTTCAAATTTATTCTAAGAAAGTCAGTTGCTTTAAAAAATACTTCATCCCCTAAGTATAAAAAGTAAATCCCTAATTTGGGATGCTTCATAAGGTTTTGGTAGAGATTTTTTGTGAATTGTTCCTCTTCTAGAAATATAGTCAGGAAATTTTTTTCTTCAAGAGTAGGAAATAATTTCTCAAGTTTATTTTCGCTCAAAGAATTTAGTTCATTAAGAACAATGAAGATGATCGTATCAAAATCTATATCTTTTTTGGAATTAAAGTTTCTTAGAGACCCAAAATCTCTGAAATGTCTATAAATTTTAGCCAACTCATATTCATTTAAAAGCCTTGTTACTTTAGAAGACCTAGAATTATCATACCTCTCTCTATTTTGAATCATCTCATTATATATTTGCTCAAGATGTGAGATAATTCCTTCATATGAAATATTTGTTTCATATGACCATTGGGTAAACTGACTCCAGTGTTGAGTTGCCATATTTTTGGCTTCATCAAATGAATTTAGAGGAGGAAATTGGTTAATTTTCATAATAACTATTTTTTGATATCAAAGTTTGAATGTTGTCTAAAATGGATATTAATAAAATTTGGTTTTATTGATTCCATCTCTAGCTCTAAATCTGTCAAATATTGGCTGATTTGTGACAAATCAGCTTCTTCAAATTCAAGTTTTCGGCTTAAACCTCTAAGTCTTTGTGAAAAGATACAATGCCAATTTGCCCATTCATCAAACTTAAAAGTATGCTTTGTTAAAACTATAGTGCCTGGAATAGCAGCTGTAGAAGCTATGATAACTTTATCAAAATTATTAAGAGTAACTGATATGGCTGAGAAAAAACTTGCCCCTATGAGAATCCAATCGAAACCAATCGAAGTGTATAAATTTGCCAAAAACATGAAATAATATAAATTGGCCTTGTTTGAAATTGATTTTTTAAGTTTCAATTCTTTATTCACCATATTCTATCTCCTGAGCAATAGAAAAAAGCCAACGGATGAAATTAATAATGTTGAGCTAAACCTAAGAAATAAGTTTTCAAGAGACCCTATCAAGAAAATCAAAACTACATAGAAACCAAAAATGGAAAAGAAATCTAAAGTAAACATTGCATTTTTTTCTTTTTTATTCTCAGAAACCTTGAATAAGTCTAATATTGGCTGGGTATTATCTAATATGATTGAAGGGGCATTATCTAATGCTAACCGAAAAAGAATATCTCTATGATCCCATAACAACCTTAAGCTCTCTGAAGACGAGCTATTGGATATCTCTTTTTGAACAAAGTTCCAAACATAAGGAATTGTTGAGTACGTAAAATCGTAGGAAGGATCGAGTTTCTTAACAATTGTTTCCAAGGTAATAGCAGCCTTAATTACGATCACAATTTCAGCTTGAACACGCATTTTGTAACATCTTACAATTTCAAATATATCATCGAAAATATCTTCAAGTAACAAGTTTGTAATAGGTTGTGACAAAAGTCGAACCAGTAAGAGGTTAAGTGACTCAGCTAATTCTGGTTTGTTAATACTTGAATCGACAATATCAAGCTCTATTAGTATCTCTACGATTTTGTTGACATCTCGAATTACGAAAGCAACAGTAAGAACACTAAACTTCTCACTTAGCTCAGTCGGCAACTCTAAAACCATCCCATAATCATAAAGAATTAACTCCCCAGAAGTCGTAACTGCTAGATTACCTCCATGTGGATCAGCATGAAACCAACCATTGTCTAAAACTTGCTTTACAAAACAGTCTCCAGCTATGCGGGCAATTTTCTTTTTTGTATTTTTGTTAATGAAGTTAAAATCACCTTCTCCAGATAGTTTATCTCCCTTACAATATTCCATCGTGAGAATCTTTTGGGATGAAAAATCTCGATACACGCTGGGAATTATTACTTTAGTATCTGGGGCTAAGTTTTTTTGAAATTTTTCTGCATTTTCGAGTTCGTGTAAGTAATTGGTTTCTAATAAAAGAAGCACTGCATAATCATCAAATATTCTTACCAGATTTTGCTTTTGAATTACTTCAATCCAATCATTTATTTTAACTCTATTTAGTCTTTTAATTATTTCAATTCTGTTTTGAATGAAAACAATTAATTGCCGAAATAGTACGAGATCGCATTTAATTGAATCAAAGACCTTGGGTCTTTGAACTTTAACAACAACTTGCTTCCCAGAACCTTTAAGAATAGCTCTGTGTACTTGTCCAATACTGGCTGCTGCAATAGGATCTTCTTCAAAATGTGAAAAACACTCCTCAAATGTTTTTCCTTTACTCTTTAATTCTCTTTCAATAATCTGTTTGGCTAATTTTGGTGAAAAACTTGGGACTTTATCTTGCAACTCTTTTAATTTTTCACAGATTTCGTTGTCTAGTATATCTGGTCTTAGAGACATAAATTGCCCTGCTTTAATAAATACTGCTTCCATCCCCTGCAGTTTTCTATTTAACCATTTTCCTTGTTGTTCTAAATATTTTTTTCGTTTATTTTCCGAAAAAAATCTATCTCTTGATAAGCATAAACTTGGTAAGACGATAAAGCGAAAATAGACTTCTGCGGCAAATAAACCTATCTCAAATATTCGTTTTATTGTAGGTAGAAGAGGATAGAATCTCTTTTTATTGGAAATTATTTTCCAGTAAAGCTCTTTATATTCTTCTTTTATACTAGACATTCTCTTTGTAGTATGTGGCTTCATAAGTACGTTGGCATTACTGGTAACAGACATATTTCGGGAATTAGTGTGCAAGTTTTGAGATTTAATAGCGTGTTAGCCAGATTAGCTTACTGCAAACAATCTCCTTTAAGGAGACTTATCACAGAAGCCTTCTAGGAGTCTAGCAAAGATTCTTATATCTGGCTGCACTTTGTCACAAAATTTCACTATTATTTCGGGTAAGGTATCTGACAGGGGGACAAGCTGGCTGAACTCCTTACAGCATAAGCTTTTTGGGGTGTTCGAGCGAAAAAGTTCGATGCAGATCACTCCCCATTGTTAATAAAGATTTCGGCGTTGCTGAATTAAGGTATGATTAGGCAAAATGGCGAGCATTCAGAGGAAAATAACTTCTGTTATTTGAATAAGGAACTGGAACATCCTCAAATTTTAGGTAGTGAATTAGTAATCGAATTGAAT